>QMLZ01000154.1 GCA_003646995.1 Deltaproteobacteria bacterium
ATGCTTCATTGCCAGAATCAGATCTGTTCCCCCCGCCAGCAACACTGTATCAGAGCCAAAGTTCCGAAGCTCTGTTAGTGCCTCCTCCAGACTCTCAGGTGCAAGATATTCAAATGGCCGTATTCTCATAATTAAATCCCCTTACCATTACCGCCTACCACTAAAAACCCTACCAATTAATCTTCCCTTACTCTTCCATGTGTTCCAGTACTGCCTCTTTGCTCCGCTCGAGGTGATAATCCATTGCCCTCTTAGCTGATTGCGCATCTCCTTTCCTAAGGCTGGAGATTACCTTCTCATGCTCTCTCAAGACCTCTTCAAATCGTCCCTCGCGGTTAAGGGCCCGGACAGCCATCAGATGAATCAAATCGCGGATATTTTCCAAGATGGCAACGAATCTCCTGTTTCCAATCATTTCACAGAACATCAAGTGAAAGCTCCTATCAAACCGAATATAGGCATCAGAATCCTTGCGCCTCCATGCCCTTCGTTGGCTTTCAAGGCTCTTCTCAAGGGGGGAAAGATCTGGCAGCGAAGAAGACCGTGCGATCTTTTCCAAGGCTGTAAGCTCAATGGCCTTGCGCAGTTCAAAAATCTCCTCAACATCACGTTTAGTATAATGCTTCACCATCACGCCCTTGCGAGGGAGGTATGTTACTAGACCTTGCGACGATAGCTCCAACAGTGCTTCTCTAACAGGAGTCCTGGATATCCCCAGCTCCCTTGCAAGTGTCATCTCATTGTAGATTTGCCCGGGCACCAGATCGCCTGACAATATGGAATCACGCAATGCCTGATACGCCATTTTTGCCAAGGGCAAGGGTTGTGCAATGGTTTTAAGCTTAACCATGGAAAAACCCCTTGTAGTGTTCTATGGTATGTGATATATCACATACTAAATGTAATATGTCAACAGAAAATACGTTGCTTTTCCGTGATCTGCCCTTATTTCAAGGTCGGCAAACTTGGACAAGCATGAGCAACCAATTGTCGCTTCAAAAATTTTTTATGTGGTATCTTAGTGGAAGATGATTATTGACTTTATGGTAGATTAGTAGTATACATTAGCTCGCATACGGGCACACTAATAATATCCATTTAAAAGGCTTTTTGTTAAAGCTCTGCCACAAGCCTTAGACGGCCTCATTGCCAAATAAGCCGGCAGCGGCTTCAATGAGGAATATTTTGAACACTACTGAGTCAAGGGATGCAATTAAAATCCGGAATCTGAGCATGGCCTTTGGTGGTCTGGTTGCCTTTGAAGGAGTAAACCTCAACATCCCCGAGGGCCAGATCCTAGGCCTTATTGGGCCGAATGGCGCTGGAAAAACCACCCTTATCAACTGTATCACCGGCGTTTACAAGCCGACCACAGGAGAGATACTATTTTATGGAACCTCACTCATCAACCTGAGGCCCCACCAGATCTGTAGGCTAGGAATCGGGCGCACCTTTCAAATACCCCGCCCTTTCATGAACATGACCGTTTTGCAGAATCTTCAGGTATGCGCCCGCCAAGGCCAGGTTGACTACAAGGAGCTTCTCGATCTCGTAGGCTTGTGGTCCAAGCGTGACCGGCTTGCCAAGACCTTGACCTTCCAGGAACGACGGCTTCTGGAGTTGTCCAGGGCACTGGCAGTCAAACCTCGACTAGTTCTTTTAGATGAGGTCTTGGCCGGGCTCAACCCAACTGAAACTGCAGAAATGACAGCTTTGCTCAGGCGTGTGCATGCCGAGTTCAAGGTAACCATAATATGGATCGAGCACGTAATGAAGGCTATCATGGAAAACGCCCAAAAAATAGTTGTCCTTCACCAAGGCTCAATCATTGCCCAAGGCGAGCCTAGACAAATCGCCAATAATCCGAAGGTCATTGAGGCCTACCTCGGAGAGGAGTACCATTTTGCAGAATGAGCAATATATGCTGAGGGTTCAAGACCTGAGCGTTTTTTACGACGGCCTGCAGGCGCTCTTCTCAGTCTCCCTGCAAGTGCGCAAACAGATGTTTGTGTGTATCCTCGGCCCAAACGGAGCAGGAAAATCTACACTTCTTCAAACAATAGCAGGAATGCTTACACCCAGAGAAGGCAAAATTCTCCTGGAAGGCCAGCCTATCCATGGTGCCCCGCCTCACCGAATAGCAGCCAGGGGAGTATCATTCGTCCCTGAAGAAGGTTGGCTCTATCCTCAGATGGATGTGCTCGAGAATTTACTCATGGGTGCCTATCCCAAGGCTGCCAGGAAAAACCTGGAAAAACGCAGCGCACTGGTATTCAATTTGTTCCCTATCCTCAAAGAGCGCCGAAACCAGCTAGTAGAAACCTTGAGCGGGGGCGAGCGCCAGATGCTGGCCATTGCTCGTGGCCTGATGAGCGATCCTCGACTCTTAATGCTTGACGAACCCTCCCTTGGTCTGGCCCCGTTGGTAGTAAAAAACATATTCGATGTCCTAAAAACCATTAATACCGAGGAGAAAATAACCATATTGCTTACTGAACAAAATATTTACCATGCCCTCAGGTTAAGCCAGTTAGGTTACCTGATGGAAAACGGGGCAATAACATTGAGTGGAGACAGCAAAGAGTTGCTTGGGAATCAACATATAAAGAAGAACTATTTGGGTCTGCATTAAATCATTAACAACTAAACCAGACAAAGGAGGAGATTATGAAAAGGATTGGAATTTTGTGCTTTGTACTGATTGGATTTGCGGCCTTGGCTCTCTTTCCATTTGCCTCAGGAACCATGGCGGCCGGGGTGATAAAAATCGGCTTGATCACACCCCTTTCTGCACCAGGTGACTATAAGTCCGGGGAGATAAACGTAAAAACCGCGGAATTGGCAGTGGAAGAGCTCAACAACAAGGGCGGGCTCCTAGGGAAAAAGGTCGTACTTGTGAAAGCAGACGATGAAGGGAAGCCCGCCGTGGGTGTTGTAGCAATGAAGAGGATGATAGGCAGCAACAAGGTCTCGGCCATTGTCGGGCTGTGGCATAGCTCTGTCGCACTGGCCCAAGCCAAGGTAGCCCATAGTATGCATGTACCCATCATGCTTCATTATAGTTGGACAGATAAGCTAACTGAAATGCATTCGGACTATGTCTACCGGGTGGGACCTTTTAATTCAGAGATTGCGATGCTGCTCATGCCATATCTCAAGAAAAATTTTAGAACCATCGCCGTCATGTATGAAACCACGGCATTCGGAACTGGATTTGCGAATGCTTTGGCCAAGTATGCTGAAGATGCCGGTCTAAGGGTATACAAAGTTGCTTATCCTGCTGAAGCCACAGACCTAAAACCCCAGCTTCTGGACCTCAAGGGCAGGGATCCCAAGCCTGACGTGCTCATAGTAGCCGCCGTATATCAAGCCACCAACCTGATTCCTAAGCAGGCCTTTGAAATTGGCCTCGCACCGGGTTGCAGCATACTTTGTAGTTGGGATTGGCCCACATATCCTGACTTTTGGGAGATTTTGGGTAAGAAAGGCGTGGGAATAACCTATGCCACGTTTGAGTCATCAAAGCTGAAACTGACTCCCCTAGGAGAACATTTCAAGAAGGCATACAAAGCCAAGTACGGGTATACACCGCCTGTTTTTGCTTACTTCCTGTACGATGAAATGATGATTCTGGCGGACACTATGAAAAGAATCAATTCATCTGATCCAGAGAAAATCGCCCAAGCCTTAAAAGATACCAAACTTCAAGGTACTACCGGTGTAATAACCTTTGAGAGAAAACAAGGCCCCATTTGGAACCAATGGATGGGTCATCAGCTCTTTGTTAAGAAAATGACCGCCTACAAGCAATCCGGCGATGAAGCAGCGGTGATTTATCCGTAAGAATCCCAATGCCCCGGCGCCCCTGGTGCCGGGGCCTCAGAACGGAGACTCAATAATGCTTCTTGAACTGGTCATTCGTGGACTGGCTATTGGATTGATATATGCGCTAATGGGTGTCGGACTCGCATTGTTAAATGGTGTGATGAGAATTATCAACTTTGCACATGGCGAGTTCTACATGATCGGGGGATACATGGCATATTACTCCATGAGTCTTATGGGCTTCCCGTTTTACTTAGCCGTTCCTGTTGCCATGCTCATTACTTTCTTTATAGGGGCAATAGTTGAAAAGCTTCTTCTGAGTCCAATACACAAAGAAGACATGGAAAACCCGATGGACTACGCCCTGATCATGACCTTCGCCCTGCTACTGTTTTTTCGCAAACTGGCCACAATAATCTTCGGCCCTTTCTATCGGAAACCCCCTGACTACATTCCATTTGACATCCACATCCTTGGGATCAAGCTCAGCGGTACCCTGGTACTAAGTGGCGTGATTTCCGCTTTTCTCATCCTGGGCCTAGCCCTCTTTGTTAAGAAGACTTGGAGGGGACGCGGCTGGCGCGCAATCACTCAGTCCCGAAACGGAGCAAAAATCAACGGTGTGAACATAGGGCGGGAAAGCTGGATTGCCTGTGGGCTGTCATGTGGATTGGCAGGGGCTGCCGGAGCCCTAGTGGCACCCATCTTTCTGGTGGCTCCTGACTGTGGCGGGTCTCCACTGGTAAAAAGCTATGAGGTCTTGGCAATTGGCGGACTGGGTTCTATCGCTGGAGCGCTGATCGCCGGGCTTATGCTCGGAGTGACAGAGACTCTAGGTGCGTTTTACATCTCCTCGGCCTACAGGAATGCCATAGGGTTTGCAATGATGGCTGGCTTTTTATTGTTTAGACCGCAGGGATTGCTGGGGCAAAAGTAATCCATAGAGACTGTGTAATCATGAAAAGAAATGAACAAATAGCACTGATTGTTATGCTCGCTTTGGGTTTAATTACGCCATGGGTGGTCTCCCAGGCATGGGTAACCACAATGAGCGTGTTTTTCTATTACGCGATCTTAGCCATTAGTTGGAATATTGTATTTGGATATGCCGGCCTCTTCTCATATGGTCATGTGGCTTTTCCGGCTATCGGGGGATACGCCTCTGCATTGCTCGCTGAACACATTGGGCTGTCTCCATTTCTGGGCCTGCTGGTCGGAGGGCTTGCTGCAGGAGTGGTCGGCGTTTTGATTGGCCTTATTATTCTCAGAGTCAGGGGTTTTTATTTGTGCCTTGTCACCTG
Source organism: Deltaproteobacteria bacterium (assembly GCA_003646995.1). The sequence continues at coordinate 5,127 of QMLZ01000154.1, forward strand.
GGCTTTTGCTGCGGTTGTTATCATTACCATTAATGCAGAAGAAAAGATCACAGGCGGCAGCGGTGGTATGATTACATCCGCCTTCTTCAGCGGTCCCCACTCCGATCTATACGGCTATTTCGTGGGTCTCGTGTTGATGTTGCTCACCTTTGCCGTATCTACAACCCTTTATCACTCCCGCTGGGGTCTTTATCTTTTCTCTATCCGCGACGACATTGATGCTGCCGAAAGCATGGGAGTAAAGACAAGATTCTGGAAGGTGTTTGCTTTCACATTCGGCTCGGCACTTGCAGGCGTAGCAGGTGCTTTCTACGCCCATTTTTTTAATATTATAGATCCCAGCATCGGTGGTCTGGATGAAATGGGGAAGCTGTGTTTGATTGTCATTATCGGCGGAGTGGGCACTGTGTTTGGACCTATTCTTGGGGCCTTTTTTGTAGTTATTGCCTCAGAGCTTATCAGGGGATGGGTTGCAGGCCTAAGCCTGTTTATCTTCTCCATAGTGATGATCCTGACCGTCCGTTTTGTACGAGGGGGTTTTATGGAGATCATACAGGTCTTCGCCCCTCATCTGAGGGATCGATATATTAAGTTTACAGGCAGTCCGTCCGCCGGGTAGACGCGATCGATGTTTACTCCCTTATAATAAGCCGCCCATCAAAAGGCCGGGGACAACAAAAACGCACGCCCACCATGTGGCGTAATACAAAACCACACATGGCTTGGCCTGATCGACCTTTGTATAATATGAGGGCTACGGGGGTGAAAAGATGCTGTTTATTTCAGAAAATGACGTAAGAAAAGCTGTTTCGATAGCTGAGGTTATAGAAAGAGTTGAAAATGCGTTCCTACACTACTCAAGGGGTCTTATACAGGTTCCGTCCAGAGTGACCTTGCGCGTCCGAGACGAAAACAATGATGCAATCTTTCTGGTGGCCAACTACCGCTCCATGCCTTTCTATGGCATCAAAGAAGCATCCAGTTTTCCTACAAATATGCTTAAGGGTAAGCCTACCGTTATGTCAAACATACAACTCTATTCAGCAGATACAGGTGAACCATTGGCACTGGTCAGTGCTGTTTACTTAACTGCGCTGAAGACCGGGGCCGCATCCGCCGTGGCTACAAAGCACCTTGCTATTCAAGGAAATGTATCAATAGCCATTATTGGCACCGGGGTCCAGGCACGCACCCAATTAGAGGCAGTCCAACATGTCAAGAAATTAAAAGAGCTTAGGGTCTATGACATAGATAAGAGCCGAGCAAAAAAGTTTGCAGAATATGCAGAAAATAATAAAAACAGCAACTATCCAATTATCATCTCGACCAGTGCCAATGAATGCATTGAGAACGTTGATGTTATTATAACGGCTACCACTTCTACTATCCCAGTGTTTGACGATGAATATGTAAAAAGGGGGGCTCACATTAACGCAATTGGATCATTCACCCCTGATATGCAGGAAATAGCTGAACAAACAGTGGTGAGAGCAGACAAGATCGTTACAGATAATCAAGAAGAAACATGGAAGGTGGCTGGTGATCTGCTAGTTCCCTTGAAAGCGGGGAAAATCGACCGTACGAGACTGTATGGGGAATTGGGAGACATCGTGGCCGGCAAGCTCCCGGGCAGAGAACGTGAAGAAGAAATCACAATCTATGAAAGTGTGGGATTTGGAGCGCTGGACATTGCTGTTGCTGTTTTAGCATATGAAAAATCCTCATTGCTTGGGATTGGTACTGAGGTGAACCTGTA
>QMLZ01000155.1 GCA_003646995.1 Deltaproteobacteria bacterium
ATCTCCCTTACTCTATTATCTCGCTGACCACTCCGGCACCTACCGTCCTACCACCTTCCCGGATCGCAAACCGCAGCTCCTTCTCCAACGCTATCGGCGTAATCAAACTAACCTCCAGCGTCACATTGTCCCCAGGCATCACCATCTCTACACCCTCAGGCAACGTTACCACACCCGTCACATCCGTAGTCCTAAAATAAAACTGCGGCCTGTATCCATTAAAAAACGGCGTGTGCCTACCCCCCTCCTCCTTCGTCAGTATGTACGTCTCAGCCTTAAACTTCGTGTGCGGCGTTATCGACCCAGGCTTCGCCACAACCTGGCCCCTCTGGACCTCGTCCCTCTTCACTCCCCTCAACAATACTCCTATGTTGTCACCAGCTTGACCCTGATCCAGTATCTTGCGGAACATCTCTACCCCAGTACACACCGTCTTCAGCGTCTCCCTTATCCCTACTACCTCAACCTCGTCTCCTACCTTGATCACTCCCCTCTCTACTCTACCCGTAACAACAGTCCCTCGTCCACTTATACTAAATACATCCTCTATCGGCATCAAAAACGGCTTGTCTATGTCCCTAACAGGCTCAGGTATATAATTGTCCAACGCCTCCAATAACTCAAATATAGGCCTCACTTCCTCACTGTCCGGATCATCACTCTCCAATGCCTTCAATGCACTCCCTCGGATTATCGGTATCTCATCCCCAGGAAATTCATACTTGCTCAATAACTCCCTCAACTCCAACTCCACCAACTCTATCAACTCCTCATCATCCACCATGTCACACTTGTTCAAAAATACCACTATGCTCGGCACCCCCACCTGCCTCGCTAACAATATATGCTCACGGGTCTGCGGCATAGGTCCATCATCCGCACCCACTACCAATATCGCCCCGTCCATCTGAGCCGCACCAGTTATCATGTTCTTTATATAGTCAGCATGACCAGGACAGTCCACATGCGCATAATGCCGCTTCTCCGTCTCATACTCCACATGCGCCGTCGCTATCGTTATACCCCTCGCCTTCTCCTCAGGCGCCTTGTCTATCTCATCAAACGGCACATACTCCGCTAAACCCTTCTTCGCTAAATGCTTCGTTATCGCCGCCGTCAGCGTCGTCTTACCATGATCTATATGTCCAATCGTACCTACATTCAAATGCGGCTTCTTCCTCTCAAATTTCTTCTTCGACATCGCTTACCTCCTTGGTATTCCTCGTGAGCCAGATTCTTAAATTCTTAAATCGCGTAATTCTCCTTTATAGCACCGCTAACTTCCCTACCATCTGTAATGAGCAAAAGCCTTGTTTGCTTCCGCCATACGATGCGTGTCTTCCCTTTTCTTGATTGACGCCCCTCTTCCGTTTGCCGCATCCATCAGCTCACCGGCCAACTTGGCAGCCATAGTCTTTTCTCCTCTCGCCCTTGCAAACGAAATAATCCACCTTATACTGAGGGCCTGACTCCTTGAAGGCCTCACCTCCGTAGGCACCTGGTAAGTTGACCCACCCACTCTGCGGGATTTTACTTCCACCAACGGTTTAACGTTTTCAATCGCCTTTTGGAAGATCTCGAGTGGGTCCTGATTCGTCCTTTCCCTAATTATGTCAAAAGCACCATAGAGTATGGATTGGGCCACACTCTTCTTTCCGTCCCTCATGAGACTGTTCACAAACTTGCTCACAAGGACAGACTTGTATTTAGGATCTGGAGCCACTTCTCTTTTTTCGACAACTCTTTTTCTCGGCATATAAGATTCTCCGAACCGCTTACCGTCGTTGTTCCCCGTTAAAGCCCGTTACTCATATCGTTTTGGGTCTCTTCGCCCCATATTTAGACCTACCTTGCCTACGGTCTTCCACCCCAGTCGTGTCCATAGTACCCCTGATTATGTGATAGCGAACGCCCGGCAGATCCTTGACCCTACCACCACGGATCAAAACCACGGAGTGCTCTTGAAGGTTATGCCCCATGCCCGGTATGTAGGAGGTCACCTCAATGCCGTTGGTCAACCTCACTCTCGCAACCTTACGTAAGGCGGAATTGGGCTTCTTAGGCGTAGATGTATACACCCTTACACAGACTCCTCTCTTCTGGGGCGCACCTTGTAAGGCAGGGGTTTTAACCTTCTTCTTGGGCTTTTGTCTGCCTTTCCTTATCAACTGATTAATGGTCGGCATTCACTTTCTCCTGTCAAAACTCACTAAAATGATTCGCCCTTCGAATCTTGCGAAAGGGCGAATGCGTGAGATTCACAAAATTCTTTCTTTTATTCCTTATTTCTCTTTTTGTCAACCCGTTTTTTAACTTCTCACAACTAAAACCACTATTCTCGGATTCCCAATTCTATATCCCTGTATGTTCGCAGCCCCGTGCCAGCTGGAATAAGCCTCCCCATTATGACATTTTCTTTCAGGCCTCTCAGGTAGTCCACCTTTCCGGCCACGGCCGCATCAGCAAGAACTTTGGTTGTCTCCTGGAATGAGGCTGCAGAAATGAAACTCTCCGTACTGAGGGATGCCTTGGTTATACCCAGTAACAAGGGCTCCGCGTTGGCTGGCTTCCCCCCTGCGGCAACAATCTTGTTGTTTTCTTCCTCAAATTTCCACTTTTCTACGTGCTCTCCCACGAGGAAATTCGAATCACCCGGGTCTGTGACGGTCACCTGCCGCAGCATCTGCCTTACTATCACTTCGATATGCTTGTCATTGATCCTAACCCCCTGCAGCCTGTAGACCTCTTGAACCTCGTCCACCAGGTATTTAGCGAGCTCCTTCACTCCCCTGATTCTAAGGATGTCATGAGGGTTCACTGACCCATCCATCAAGGGCTCGCCTGCTCTTACATAGTCTCCTTCCAACACGCTCACGTGTTTTCCCTTAGGGATAAAGTAGTCCACAGGCTCACCAACCTCCGGCGTAATGGTCATCTTGCGTTTGCCTTTCGTATACTTTCCAAAGGAAACCACACCATCAATCTCACTGATAATGGCTGTCTCCTTGGGCTTCCTGACCTCGAAAAGCTCAGCAACACGAGGCAGACCTCCTGTAATGTCCTTTGTCTTTGTTGTCTCTCGTGGTATCTTGGCAAGGACCTGGCCCGGCCCCACCGTGTCTCCCTCGTTAACCATAATTATGGCCCCCACAGGCAAATGATACCTTGCTCTTGCCTTTGAGCTTCCAGGTAATAAGGAAGTCTTGCCCTCAGCGTCCTTGATAGAGATCCTGGGCCTAATATCCGGATCAGGAGATTCCACGATAACTCGGCTTATCTTTCCGGTCACCTTGTCGCGCCGCTCTTGCATGGTTTTACCTTCAATGATATCGCCAAACTTAACTGTTCCGCCCACCTCGGTCATGATAGGGATGGTGAATGGGTCCCACTCAGCCAACACCTGGTCGGTCTTGATCTTATCTCCATCGCGCACCTTGAGTACTGCACCGTAAATCACAGGGTAGCGCTCTATCTCCCGTCCGCCTTTCCCGACAATGGCAAGTTCGCCGTTGCGGTTCATAACGACCAGGTCCCCTTCGGCGTTTTCAACCGTCTTGAGATTAACAAACTTGACCGTGCCACTGTTCCGAGGCTGTATGGTGGATTGTTCCACCCGCTTGCTGGCTGTCCCGCCGATATGAAATGTTCTCATCGTAAGCTGCGTTCCAGGCTCACCGATCGACTGAGCAGCAATTATGCCCACAGCCTCGCCGATGTTCACCAGACGTCCATGGGCAAGATCGCGACCGTAACACCGCCTGCATACACCTCGCCTAGATTGACATGTCAGCACTGAGCGGATCTTAACCCGCTCTATGCCAGCAGACTCGATTTTTGCCACCTTTTCTTCATCGATCTCTTCGTTGGCCTTGACCAGTATCTCCCCGGTGACAGGGTCAATAATATCCTGGATGGCCACTCTTCCAAGAACTCTCTCACTCACCCGCTGGATTATCTCACCGCCCTCAACAAGCGCATCCACCCAAATGCCATCCATGGTTCCACAATCTTCTTCTGTCACCACAACATCCTGAGATACATCCACCAGCCGCCTGGTGAGATACCCGGAATTGGCGGTCTTAAGAGCTGTGTCTGCTAAGCCCTTACGTGCTCCGTGGGTGGATATAAAGTATTGAAGCACCGTGAGGCCCTCGCGGAAGTTCGACGTAATAGGAGTCTCAATAATCTCCCCAGAAGGTTTAGCCATGAGTCCTCTCATGCCAGCGAGCTGCCTCATTTGGTCCTTGCTACCCCTAGCTCCTGAATCGGACATCATGTAAATGGGGTTGAAGCTATCCACTTTAACTTTTTTCTTCCCCGGGCCCTGAACAACCTCTACCGCCATTTCCTTCATCATTTCCGAGGCTATGTCTTCGGTGGCCTGGGCCCATATGTCCACAACCTTGTTGTATTTCTCACCGTCGGTAATGAGGCCGCTCACATATTGTTGTTCTATCTTCTTTACCTCACGTTCGGCCCGCTCCAGGATCTCGTCCTTCTTCTTTGGTATCACCATGTCTTTCATGGCAATGGAAATGCCAGACAGTGTTGCGTACTTGTAACCCAAATCCTTAAGGCGATCTGCCAGGATTACTGTCGCTTTTATCCCAGTCCGCCTGTACGCCTCGTTTATCAGGATCCGCAACTCCTTCTTTGTCATAACCTTGTTTACGAGCTCGAAAGGTAATCCCTCGGGAAGAAGCTCTGAAAGAATTACTCGACCCGTGGTGGTGTCATATATCTTTCCATTGATCCTTACCTTGATTGACGCATGCATATCCAACTCACCGGCATCATAGGCGATTCTCACCTCTTCAGGATTGGCAAAGATCTTCCCTTCTCCCTTTGCAAAGGGTCGAGACCTTGTTATGTAATAGATCCCCAAGACGATATCCTGACTGGGAACAATAATAGGATCTCCGTGGGCAGGAGACAGTATATTGTTGGTGGACATCATAAGGACTCTTGCCTCAATCTGTGCCTCTATGGAAAGGGGCACGTGCACGGCCATCTGGTCTCCGTCAAAGTCAGCATTAAATGCCGTGCATACCAAGGGGTGTAACTGGATGGCCTTGCCTTCAATAAGAATAGGTTCAAAGGCCTGAATGCCCAAGCGGTGAAGTGTTGGCGCGCGATTCAAAAGAATGCAATACTCCTTCACCACCTCGTCAAGGGCATCCCAGACCTCGGGGGTTTCCCTTTCCACCATCTTTTTGGCACTCTTGATAGTGGTGACCAATCCCTTTTCATCCAGCTTGTTGTAAATAAAAGGCTTGAAAAGCTCTAATGCCATTTTCTTCGGAAGCCCACACTGATGCAACCGCAGATCAGGGCCTACCACAATAACTGAACGCCCTGAGTAATCTACCCGCTTACCCAGTAGATTCTGGCGAAATCTTCCTTGCTTCCCCTTGAGCATATCGCTCAACGACTTAAAGGGCCTCTTGTTCGGGCCAGTAACCGCTTTGCCTCTACGCCCGTTATCAAACAAGACGTCCACTGCCTCCTGGAGCATGCGCTTTTCATTTCGCACGATTATATCGGGGGCATTGAGCTCAAGAAGTCTTTTCAGCCTATTATTTCGATTGATTACCCTGCGGTACAGGTCATTAAGGTCTGAGGTGGCAAAACGGCCACCATCAAGCGGTACAAGGGGACGCAGGTCAGGTGGAAGAACTGGGATAACGTCCATAATTGTCCATTCCGGCTTGTTCTTCGACTCGCGGAATGCATCGATTATCTTGAGCCTTTTGGCCAGCTTCTTGCGTTTTGCTTCGCTCTTCGTGGTCATCATCTCCACACGAAGGGTCTGAGATAACTCATCAAGGTTGAGATCTCGCAGCATTGCCTGGATAGCCTCGGCACCAATACCGGCCACAAAACGGTCGCCCCAGTCCTGCCTTGCCTGCATTAGCTGCTCATCTGTCAGAAGAGCGCCCTTTTCAAGAGGGGTATCCTTGGGATCAATCACAATATAGCTTTCAAAGTACAAGACCCGCTCTAATTCCTTAAGCGTCAAATCAAGGAGATTGCCCACCTTTGATGGCAGACACTTTAAGAACCAGATATGGGCTACGGGAGCGGCCAGCTCTATGTGCCCCATACGCTCCCTTCTGACCTTGGACTGGATTACCTCGACCCCGCACTTTTCACAAACAATTCCCCTGTGCTTCATGCGTTTGTACTTACCGCAATTGCACTCATAGTCTTTGATGGGGCCAAAGATCTTTGAGCAAAACAGCCCATCCCTCTCCGGTTTGAAGGTACGGTAATTTATGGTCTCCGGTTTCTTCACCTCACCATAAGACCACTCCCGAATCTTTTCCGGAGAGGCAAGAGAAATCCTCACCGCATTAAAGCTGGATGGATCCTTAGGCTTGGTAAAAAAACTGTATAGTTCGTCCAATGCCCTTCTCCTTTTTCTAAAGGTTTACTTCCCCTTCTGGGTTCTCGAAAAGCTGGATCTCTAGACCCAAGCTTTGAAGCTCTTTCATCAATACCTTGAAAGACTCAGGGAGTCCCGCCTCCAAGATATTGTTTCCCTTCACTATCCGCTCATACATTCTCGTCCGACCTGCTACGTCGTCTGACTTTACTGTCAAGAACTCCTGTAAGGCATAGGCAGCGCCATAGGCCTCCATGGCCCATACCTCCATCTCACCCAGTCTCTGGCCGCCAAACTGGGCCTTGCCCCCCAACGGCTGCTGGGTGACTAGGGAGTAAGGGCCGATAGAACGGGCATGTATCTTGTCATCCACCAGGTGGTGGAGCTTCATAATGTACATAACTCCTACAGTTATCTTTTGGTCAAAAGGCTCTCCTGTTCTTCCGTCATAAAGTGTCGTCTGACCCGTGACGGGAAT
>QMLZ01000156.1 GCA_003646995.1 Deltaproteobacteria bacterium
AACGCATCCCAACGTAAGGGTGGTTAGGGAGGCTGCGGGATCAAGAACCTGTGCCCGAAAGATTTCAGATCTCGGCAGGCCCTGCGACGTTATGGCGTCCGCGGACTATACTGTTATAGAGAACCTACTCATCCCAAAATACGCGGACTGGAATATCTCCTTTGCTACCAATGAAATGGCTATTATGTACCGGCCCGATTCAAGGTATGCCAAGGAGATAAACAGCGGCAATTGGTACAAGATACTCTTAATGGAGGGTGTGCAATACGGCCATTCTGACCCAAACGCTGACCCCTGTGGTTACAGGAGCCAGTTGGTTTGGCAATTGGCTGAAAAATATTATAAGGAACCAGGACTTTATAAAATATTGCGGGCCCATTGCCCTAAGCGGAACGTGAGGCCAAAGGAGACAGACCTAATAGCACTGCTGGAAGCTGGAGAACTGGACTATCTGTTTATTTATCGTTCTGTATGCTTGCAACACGGTATGCCATTTGTCAAGCTTCCTCCACAAATAAACTTAGGATCTTTCAAATATGCGGAGTTTTACAGGCAAGCGAGTATCAGAATATCAGGCAAAACACCCGGAACCTTCATTGAAAAACGCGGGAAGCCAATGATTTACGGAATAACAATCCCTAAAAACTCCCCTAGTCCTGAACTGGCTGCGCGGTTTGTCGCCTTTGTCCTTGGCCCTGAGGGTAGAAGAATTATGGAGAGAAATGGACAACCTATATTATCGGTCCCCAAGGTAACCGGGGATGCATCCGCGTTACCTCTGCTATTGAAGAGGATTCTGGGCAAATGAACCGCTGTTGAGACCTTGCGTTAAAGAGCCATCAAATGTACCCTGATTATCCAATTGAGTGTTCCATATTCTCTTGATATGAGCCACAAGATGAGGAGCTTCAATATAATAGCAGGGTGCCTGGCAACAATCTTGTTGCTGCTTGTTGTCGTGCCTCTTTTGAGAATGATATTGGCCGCGGACCCAAAAATTTTGCAGGCGACACTGGGTGATGCAGAGGTGGCGAGGTCCATCTTCTTGACTTTTAGGTGCGCCCTTTGGGCGACTCTCATATGCGGCATACTAGGAGTACCCCTTGCCTACATTCTGGCCAGATGGGAGTTTCCGGGGCGCGGTGCAATTCAGGGAATCATAGATCTGCCCGTAATGATCCCCCATACTGCGGCGGGGATAGCACTGTTAATGGTTTATGGTAAGAGATTCTTTTTAGGCAAGGCTTTTGGGTCCATCGGACTCGATTTTGTTGGTACAGAGGCAGGAATAAGCCTTGCCATGGCCTTCGTGTCCCTACCTTTCCTGGTTAATGCGGCGAGAGACGGGTTTTTCTCAATAAATCCGAGGCTGGAAAGGGTGGCACGAACACTTGGCGCTTCTCCATGGACGACCTTTTTCAAGGTAAGCCTTCCGCTTGCTTGGCGTCCGATCCTCTCAGGGGGTATCATGATGTGGGCAAGAGGAATTTCCGAGTTTGGGGCGGTGATTGTGCTTGCCTACCATCCCATGACTGCACCTGTTCTCATATGGGAAAGGTTCGAGGCCTATGGTCTGAAGTATGCTAGGCCCGTGGCGGTGATCCTAATTCTTTTGTGTTTGCTGATTTTTGGCATCCTGCGCAGTATAGCGTCCAAGAGAAAAGAGGTATAGCAGCTATGCTTAGGATGGAGGACGTTGATGTCCGCTTGGGGCGTTTCAGGCTTCAGAGCATATCGCTGTATCTGAAAAAGGGGGAATATGCTGTAGTTCTTGGTCCTACCGGAACAGGCAAAACCGTACTTCTTGAGACCATAGCAGGCATGCACCGCCTCCAAAGCGGTAAAATATTTATAGGGGATAAAGATGTGAGTAGACTACCTCCCGAGGCTAGGAACTTGGGGGTGGTTTATCAGGATTATGCACTTTTCCCTCATCTTACGGTTTATGACAACATTGCCTTTGGCCTCAAGATAAGAAGGAAGCCTCGGCGGGAGATTAAACGGGCCGTGGATAACATGGCACAGTTCCTCGGCATAGAGCCCCTTCTTAAACGCCGCCCCGTGAATCTTTCCGGGGGCGAGCGCCAGCGCGTTTCACTTGCCCGTGCTCTTATCCTGGACCCGTATGTCCTGCTCTTAGACGAGCCTCTCAGCGCCTTGGATCGGAATACCAGGGATAGGCTTAGAAGGGAACTAAAGAGAATACACCGTGAAGTGGGTGTGACTATACTGCATATAACCCACGATTTGACAGAGGCCTTTTATCTTGCAGACCATATGGTGATAATGAAAGATGGCAGGATACTTCAGAGAGGCAAGCCAGAACAGATCCTTCAGAATCCCCGTGAGCGGGCTGTGGCTGAACTGGTGGGTATACAAAATTTGATCAAAGGAATTTCACGCAATAATTGGGTGGAAACAGACCTTGGCCTTTTTGAAGTCCCCCTACCATGTCTTGATGAATGTAGTAAACAGACCGAGTTGTTCCTCACAATTCCTTCGTGGTGTATAGATTTGGACCCAGGTAGGGCCGCGGGACGGTACTCATGGTTGGGTTCCATGGTGGTTGGAGATATGAGCTTTGCTAATGGACATGTTGAAGTGGAACTAATACATTCGAGTGGAGAAGCCCTTAGGGTAACCTTGTCTCGAAGAGAATATGGTGAGTATGAGGGGAAATTGGATACAGGAAAAACTGTAAAGGTAGGTATCAGGAAGCAAGGAATCTCTTGCGTGACTGGGTAGCGTTTAATATGATACCAAGGCCAGGAGATATACCTGAGGCTTACTAGGCGTTGAAAAAACAACATTTTTTGTACTCTCCCAATCAATTTTTCATACCTAGGTGGGTAAGGGATGGATCTATGTAACTTTTCAAGTAGTTATCACGAGAACAAAGCGCTTGGGACGATAGAAAGTTATGAAAATTAGGGCAATGCATCTGTGCGTATTTATGGTCTTTTTTTGTGCCCTTGGCTTTCGCTCAGGCATTGGGCGGGCAGAGGAGGGTTGCATTGGGTGCCACAAGAAGATTAGTCCCGGGCAAGTAAAGGACTGGTCTGTAAGCAAGCATGCTGAAGAAGATGTAACTTGTTCAGTGTGTCACGGAGAAGAACATAACAGTGCCGAGGATGTATTAAAAGCAAGGCTTCCCGATGAACAGGTCTGCGGGGACTGCCATGAAGAACAGTTGGAATCATTTAAAAGAGGAAAACATCAATTTGGATGGACATCCCTTAATTTCTTCCCTGTGACTCACTTGGAACCTGATAATCTGATGGAGGGAGGGAAGGGCTGCGGTGGCTGCCATAACATGGGAGTCAGGACAGAGCCCCAAAAGAAAGATCAATTGAAAAAAGGCTACCGTTACCAAAATAACTCATGCGACGAATGCCACACCAGACATAGCTTCTCAAAAAAAGAGGCTCAGCAGCCCTGGGCATGCCAGCAATGCCACATGGGCTATGACCATCCCCAGTGGGAGATGTGGTCCAGTGCCAAGCATGGGACCAGGTGGTTTAGTAAACAAAACGGTGCCTTGCCCAACGATGCCCAGGTTCCGACATGCCAGGTTTGTCATCTGCCTAATGGAACGCACGAAAACAGAACCGCATGGGGCTTTCTCGGTGTAAAACTGCCCCTTCCCGAGGACAAGCAATGGGCCGAAGACCAGCTTACCATCCTGAAGGCCCTCGGTATGATTAGTCCTGAGACTGTTAAGCCTACCTCCAGGTTGGAACTAGCAAAGACTGTTGATCTTCTAAGATTTGACAAGGAGTCGTGGCAGCGCGAACGGGATAGGATGGTCAAGGTATGCTCGCGCTGCCATTCTGAACACTATGCCCGCACACAGCTTGAAATGGGCGATGAGATGATGAAACAGGCAGACCACCTACTTGCGGAAGCAATAAAGATAGTAGCAGGCCTTTACAAGGAGGAGATACTTAAGAGGCGAGGCTCTCAGGCCTTTGCGTATCCAGACTTGCTGTATTTTATGAGAACAGATTATAGTGCTGCCTCTGGGGAGAGCTACAAGGAGCTCCCGGATGGCATATCATACATTGAACAGGTGCTGTTTCAAATGTACATGCAAGATCGAATGCGTACTTATCAAGGGTTTTACCACATGAACCCTGACTACGCATACTGGTACGGCTGGGCCATGATGACCAAAGATTTGGCTCATATAAAGGAACTGGCTGCTGAAATGAGGTCTAGCCACGGCAAGTAAGCAAGAAAACGAAGAGTTGCCCGCATTAGTCAAGTCAAGAGTTTCCTGGGATTTCTTTTATCATGAGATCTACTTCTTCTTGCGAAAAACCTTGTGCCACCAAGTCGTGTACAGAAAGTTTGAAACCTTCCACTGGATCCGGATTACCAATTTGGCCAAGATCAGACAACAAAAAGAGCGGCTAAATTTCGGCTTTTTTAGATGCCGCGATAAGGACAGTAACAGATGAGGGAGTCAATAAAGCAGAGTTTAATTAAAATAGTGGGAGCTGAAAATTTTACGGACAAAATAATCGATCTTGTTTCTTATTCCTACGATGCTTCCAGCTACGAGCACAGGCCGGAGTGCGCGGTCTGGGCAGATTCCACAAAGCAAGTCTCTGAAATCCTGGGGCTGGCAAATAGTGAGAAGATTTCAGTGACAGTGCGGGGAGCGGGAACAGGCCTTGGTGGTTTGGCTGTACCTGCCAGAGGAGGGATTGTCCTTGACCTGACAAGGATGAACAAGATTCTCGAAATCAATATCGCAGACAGGCTAGCTGTGGTGCAGCCGGGGGTGGTGTATGCTGATTTTCAGGCGGCCTTGGAGCCCCATGGTTTCTTTTTTCCCCCAGATCCGGCCAGTGGTGTGGTGTGTACTCTGGGGGGTAATGTGGCCACCAATGCCGGTGGATTGAGAGCCGCGAAATACGGCACGACCCGAGACTATGTTTTATCGTTAGAAGCAGTGTTAGCAAGCGGAGAGGTAATGAGGGTGGGGGCTAGAACAATGAAGACATCCTCCGGTTATGACCTGTGTAGACTTCTTGTGGGATCAGAGGGGACCCTCGCTGTAATCACGGAAATCACTCTAAAGATCAGGCCCAAGGCTCCTCACCGGGCTACGGCACTCGCGGTGTTTAAGAGCCTTGAAGATGCGGGCAAGGCTGTAACAGAGGTTATGCACTCGGAGGTAACCCCCAGTGTTATGGAATTGCTGGATGGGATGGTGATCAGGCTTTTAAAGGATCACGCTGGTATTGACTTGCCTGAGGCACAAGCAATGCTTCTAGTTGAAACAGATGGTCTGGAGGCTGGCTATGTAAAATTTGAGCTGGATAAGGTGGCAGAGATCCTAAGAAAATGCAACGCAACAAGGCTGGAAGTAGCTGGAACTGAGGAAGAGGCAGAGGCCCTGTGGAAGGCGCGCAAATCAATAGGAGGAATGGTTGGTGCGTTACATCTTGACTGCATGCCGGAAGATATTACCGTACCAATGAGCAAGATAGCAGAGTTTTTGCGTAGATCTGAGGAGCTTGCCTCGAGGTACGACCTTTCCCTTTTTAATTTTGGACACGTTGGAGACGGTAACCTTCACACCAACATACTTTACGATTCAAACGACAGAGACCAGGTATCCCGCTTAGAGGAATTGTTATATGAGCTTCACAAGCTGGCATGTGACTTAGGGGGGACCCTGTCTGGTGAGCACGGTATAGGGATGACAAAGGCAAAATATATGCCCCTTGAGCATGATTCCGTAGCCTTAAAGGTGATGCGGACCCTGAAACATGCCCTTGACCCAAACAATATTTTGAACCCAGGAAAGATGGCTTTGGACTAGGTTCGTCCGTATTGATGATCTATTATGTCCAGGAAAAAAATCCTTTTCATTTGCACCCACAACTCGGCCCGCTCACAGATAGCAGAATGACTGGTAAATGCCCTACATGGGAGGATATTTGAAGCACGTAGCGCCGGGACAGAACCATCCCGGATCAATCCCCTTGCTGTTGAGGTGCTTGGAGAGATAGGAATAAACATTTCCGAATATCGTTCCAAAGGGCTGGAACAGTTTATTGCCGAAGAGTTTGACTACGTCATCACTGTTTGTGATCACGCCAAAGAAACGTGCCCGATTTTCCCGGGTGCCAAGAACACGATTCATAAAGGATTTGAGGATCCTGCATCAGTGTCTGGGCCTTTGCACAAACAAAAAAAGGCCTTTCGGACAGTACGCGACCAGATAAAAGAGTGGATTGAAAATGAACTAATCTCCATTTGTTTTTCCTGAGCGCAGGTTTTCAAGTACCTTGTGCTTAGAGCTATCGCGAATCTCCAAGGAAGAATTGGAGAACTTAATTATCTTCGTATACATTGGCTATACAGCATAGAAAAGAAGCCGGTTCATCCGAGATATTTCTCATTCCGTGAGGCTCCATGCTGGGTACGTAAACATAGTCACCTGGTCCCACTATCTTGGTTTCAATTACTTCCTCTGTTTCCATGTCAAATTGCCAACATTCAAACCTACCGCTCAAGATATACATTGTCTGATGGTAAAAATGGTTATGGATAGGTATCTCGCCACCCGGCTGGATAGTAAAGTACCTAAGGCCATACTCCGGGTATCCGTGGCCATCATCCCCGAATTTTGAAAGCCACCTCACAGTTGTCCCTTTTACATCTCGCATTTCACCTTTGAATGGAAATTTGTCGATCTTAATCTCTTCGCAGTCTTTGAAGTTTTTGACGTCCATAATGCCTCCTCATCTTCTTGCCTGCCAGTGATGGCCATCCAGGTCAGAAACATATACTATTAAATAATAAGGCTACCGTA
>QMLZ01000157.1 GCA_003646995.1 Deltaproteobacteria bacterium
AAGGGGCGGCAGGAAGAGGTAGATTGGCATAAAAGTGAATAAGTTGCATCCTTCTTAAGGATCCGGCAATCTTTACCTCCTTGACACCCATTTGTTGATTTGCAATGAACTCTCCCACCTTGCGCAATATAATATTTTTGTCCTCTCCGGCCCTTCTCTCCTTGTATATCCCGGGGACCAAGACCACTGCTGCGAACAACAAAAGGCTTACTTGCTCTTTCCAACCAAATTTTCTTTTCATAAATTTGGTCAAATTTTCAATCCCAAATCCCGTGACCACCAGCAGTGGCATCAAAAACAGGGCTATAAACCTGCTTTCCATTGCCCAGCCACTCAAGATCTGCACATAGAGGGCAAAAAAGGCCATTGCCCCAAGCAATAACAGGTATGCAAGCTCTTTTTGCTCTCTAAGCGCTTTCCGTATTAAAGGCAAACCAAAAACAAAAAATATAAATGCTGGCCAAAAGAAGCCCCTCTTTATCTGATTCATCACGCTGAAAAGGGCTATCAACCAGATTAAATTCCGGGTCCTCATGAAAAAATGCATCATGGAGTAACCACCCGGCCTATGGCTCCAATGATCTATAAGCTGGCCTAGATGCCCCCTTACAACATTGTACGACGAAAGGGCACCTGTGGCCTTGCCGAGTACCCTGGAAAGGCCCATAAGCCTAAACTCTGCCTGCCCCATGACCAGTAGTAAACCAATGCTCAATACAGCCGCACTAACTATCGGTGCCGCAAAACAAACGAGTTCTCTCCATCTAAATGGTCTGTAAAAAAGGAGAAAAATAATCGTCCCAGTTATGTATACAACTGCCTCGATCCTTGCCCAGGAGGCCACAAGTAGGCTGGCGCTGCTCAGAATCATCCATCCGGGCTTTTTCTCTTTTAGACTGAGCACAAACAGCAATATCCCCAGGGATGCGAAAAACCAGTAAACAGGATCCCTCTCTAAACTGTAACTTCCTACAACATAAGTTGGATTGACAGCTAGGGTTAGGATGCAAAAGGCCGCAGCGGACCTGCCCACAAATTGCCTCACGAGCCAGAAAAGAGGTAACATGGTAAGGGTCCCGAAAAAGAGCGAAACCCCTTTGGCCGCAATAATCCAGTTGTTCAGCATGAATTTGGCCAAATAAATGAGTATGGGGTAAATGGATAAATAAGAATAGCAGGCTAATAACTGGTCTCTAAGACCATACCATAGCGCCTTGGCCTGTTGTATATATAAGGCACCATCAGGATTTATCACCGGCGCATAAATGAAGCCGTGGAGCCTAAAGGCTAATCCTATAGCCAAGACAATCCACAGCTCAACAGGCAATTGCAAAATCCCTTTCTTGCCAAATAGGGAGTGATTACTGGAGTGTCCCATAACTATCCTTAATGATTCTACAGGGAGCAGTCGTCCTTATGGGCTTTTATATTAGGATTGAGCCTCTAATGGCTTTGCCTCATCAACTAGCATAACGGGTATACCGTCTCTTATTTCATATAACAATTTGCATGACTCACATATAAGTCCGTCCTGGGCATCATTTAGCCTTAGATCTCCTTTACATTTTGGGCAGGCAAGAATCTCCAGCAATTCCTTACTGATGGCCATTTTACCCCTCCTATTAACAATCTTTTTCGTTTAGTGTTGATTCTTTTATTTCATTTTCATATTCATTGCAAATGAATAAAGCGTGTGTTAAATTGATTTGTTTATGAACTATGAATTTTCAGGAATATACTTCGCGATGAAATGTCAACCTGTTTGATACAGTCCAAAGTAATGTTAACGGGGTACAGAATGTGATTCAAGCCGCTATACGGCTTTCTGTTGCAGGTTTGGTAATGTGTTGGGCTCTTGTGGATGAGTAATCCCCAGAGATCATTGTTGGAATGATGGAAAAGGCATTGAAATACAAAGAAAATATCTCAGAGAGAAAAATCTTTTGGGGGGTTAAGTGGTAAATGCCAACGCCCGATAACCCCAGCATCTTGGCCCGCCTTGCTTATCATCTTGTCTTAGCATATTCCTCGCTATGTCGCCGGCTCCCCCAAAGAGGGCTGGCTGCCCTTGGCACATTTTTCGGAACCCTAGGCCATTTTCTAGATGTACGCCATAGAAGAACTATCATCCGCAATCTCGCATTTGCCTATGGCAAAAGCCGTGATAGCACGCAGATCAGGCGGCTTGCGTTAAGGAACTTTCAACAGTTTGCAATAACAGCTCATGAATGGATGTGCTTAAAAGACCCAGACTTTGAGCAACTAGAGGCCCAGGTAACTGTTAAGGGGCTCGAAAATCTCAAGATGGCTAAGGCCCATGGACGCTCAGTGATACTTGTTGGCGCCCATTTTGGCAATTGGGAATATGGTCATATCTATTATGCCAGGAAGATAAATCGGCTAAATTTCATTGTCCGGGCCATTGAAAATCCCTTTCTAGAACGTGAAAGGGTAAGGTACAATACCAAGGCTGGTGTCAACATACTTTACAAGCATAATGGGCTTAGGGCGGCAATAAGAGGACTGAAAAAGGGTGAAGACCTTGTAATATTTGTTGACAGAAACACAAATCTCAAGGAAGGCATTCCATGTCTATTTTTCGGGAAAAGGGCCCCCACCTTAACCATAGCTGTACAGCTAGCTGATAGGCTGAATTTGCCATTAGTCCCCATGTTTACTGTGAGGAAAAGATCTGGTAAAGGTCATGAATTGATTTTTTTACCACCAATTGAACTTGAGGGAGGCCAGGGGCACAGGCTTGAGCAAGACGTCCAAAAGCTCTGTGACACAGTGGAAACAATGGTTAGGGATTACCCGGACCACTGGATATGGTTTCACAAGCGGTGGAAGCACTTTTACCCCGAGCTCTATCCTGAGGACATGGCTAGAAGAGAGCGCAGGAGATCAAAGCGCAGGAAGGCTAAACATGCTCATTAAGGGTTTTACTCAGGGCAGTAAAAACTTGATCTACGGTGATTTCGTTCATACATCTAATATTATCACATTGTTTCCTGAAGCAGGGACTACACTCTAATCCACTGCTGATAATTCTATGGCCATTTCCATAAGGCCCTGTCCTGCGTGGATCTGTTGGTCCAAAAAGTGCTATCACAGGGCATTTCATGGCTGCAGCTATGTGCATGGGGCCGGTATCGGTAGTTACTGTTGCCGCTGATATTTTATATAGGTAAGCAAGTTCCTTTAGGGATGTCGCTCCTGCGGAATTTATTCCAGGTGTTCGCATCATGTTGCATATCTGTTGTAAATAACTATAGTCACCCCTGGCACCAGTAAAAACGACCCTGTAACTCAGTTCATCTTGGATCTTGTCCGCCAGCAATGCGAAAAACTCTGGTCTCCAAAGCTTAGTCTTCCATCGTGCAACAGGATTGATTACCACCACATGTCCTTTCTGCACACCATAATGGCGGAGCAGCTCATCAACATGGCTAATTTCTCTTTCTCCGTACGGTATAAAGCCCTCCCAGTCCTCATTGCCGCATCCCAGGTGCTTACATAGTTCAAGGTACCTATCAATGGCGTGTTGATTGTAATTGACTTTAAACGGCCTCTTGGTCAAAAACATCCACGAGGCTTCTCTTGTTCCACTCATCCCTACCTTATGCGTTCCCCTTGCTATAAGAGCCACTAAGCCACTTCTTAAGAGCCCTTGAAAATCGATAATCAGATCATAGTCCCGGTTCCTCACCTGGACGAGAAATTCCTTAATTTCCTTGGCAACCTCTCGTACCTTCTTGCCTCTTGCAATGTTTCTAGCCCATTTCTTGCGCCTTGAGACAATTACCCGGTTCAGGTCTTTATGCCCTAGCACAATCTGAGCGGATTCATCCTCTACAACCCAATCAATACGAGCACGCGGATAGGTCTTTCTTAAAACCTCCAAGGCAGGAATTGTGTGGACCACATCACCTATTGAACTGAGTTTAATTATTAAGATCGAGCGGGGCCATTGTTGTTTCATAGGCCTTTACCCTAATTTTCTAATATAAAGCAAACTGCATCGAATAACCCATCAGCTATGTGATTGGGGGTAATTCCCTTTCTAGGCAATACATATTCAATTTCGCCTAATCCGTAACCGGTCTTGACCAATATGGATTTTATTCCTGCCCGCTTGGCCATTTCTATATCACTAACTGTATCCCCTATTACCCATGAGTTAGTAATATCTATTGCGAATTTCTTTCTGGCCATGTCAATTAGGCCAGTGTTTGGTTTTCTACACTTGCAGGTTACGGCATACCTGTTAATCACACCCGAAGGATAATGGGGACAAAAAAATATCCCGTCAATCTTCGCACCTTTTTGGAGAAGAGAATCCTCCATGCGTCTGTGGATCTCATAAACCAATTCTATTGGAAAATATCCCCTTGCGACCCCCGATTGATTGGTCACAACAAAAACCAAATATCCATTTTCATTCAAAAGCCTTATAGCCTCAGCCACCCGGGGCAACAGAATAAACCTACTGGGATGATTCACGTATCCCATCTGCTCGTTTATTGTTCCATCCCTGTCAATAAATACAGCTGGTTTCACTGATACACCTCTTCTCGCAGTTTCACCAATTCTAACCATACCTCATTTGGTGTAACAGACAGCATGCAACTGAAATCCTTTGGACAGGTCTGTTTCAAGCAGGGTGCACAATCCATGTTATGACAAATCACTCTTGCTTTTGCGCTGCGGGGACCTGTAGCTATAGGATCAGTAGAGCCAAAAATTGCAACAGTCGGAATATCCAGGGCAGCAGCAACATGCATGAGTCCTGAATCGTTAGTTATAAAAAAATCGCAAATACTCAACAACCCTATCGCTTCCTTCAGTGACGTTTCACCGCACAAATTAAGGGCCGATTGCCTCATGGACTGCTGAACTCTGTTACCTATCGGTCTTTCCATTGCGCTCCCGAAAATTAATATATTCGCGTTCCAATTCTCAACTGCAAGGTCAGCAACCTGGGCGAATCTATCAGCAGGCCACCTTTTTGCCTCCCCATATATGGCACCTGGGGCAAGGCCCACTGTAATTCTCTCTGAATCCAATCGGCGTTCTGAGAGAAACTGGTGAGCCTTTTCTATTTGGTTCTCAGACAAAGATAATTTGGGCTCCGTAGAGGGGATCTCCAGTCCAATGGCCCGTAGAAGGTTCAAATAGTAGTCCACCTGGTGGAGACCATGGACACCGGTTTTTTGCCTTGGAATCCCGTGGGTAAGGAGAATTCTGCGGCCATCAGTGGAGTAACCTATTCGTTGTTTCACTTTGCCTAGCCAGACAAGTAGTGCCGCTTCAAAGGCGTTTTGGAACAATACGGCCATGTCATAGCCGGCCTCCCTGATATGCTTGGACATCTGGAGGGTTGATTTCGTTCGAGCCAGTGGACCACTATCTGGATCATAGGGCAGGATTTCGTCTACGCTGGCATTGGTATCAAGGAGATCCACAACCCAAGGCTTGGCTACAACAGCCAGCCAGGCAGAAGGAAAATTGGACTTGAGGCCCTCTAGGGCCGGGATTGACATTACAACATCGCCTATCCAATTTGGTGCTCGGACAATGATCTTGTGTATCTTTGACTTCTCAATTGCCACCTTGATTGCTAGACACGCTCCTTTATGCTCTTAAAGAAATCCCTTTCCCTACCCAGTAAATCAAATCTGATTCCAACATAGCCAATCTGGAATTCATCTCCAATAAGGGCTTTGATCTTTACCCAATCCTTTTCTGTCGTTATCAAATACTTCAGATTCTGCTTCTTGGCAATCTCTATCAACCTTTGTATATCTTCTTGGCGGTATATATGGTGGTCTGGGAATGAATAGAAGAACATGATCTTAGCCCCAAGTCTGGACAAGGTTTCCCTTAAGCCTTCGGGTTTCCCAATCCCGGCAAAGGCTGCCACCTCTTTCCCTCTAAGCCATTGTGGTTTTATACTGTCTTTCTCACCCGAAAAAACAACTTCTGTAGGCATATGCCTGCCTTGAAATATCTTTGAGTCATTAAACCTGGCCCTTACAGTTTTTGGCAGTGGATCCACTGTCATGGCTGAATCAAAGTTACTCAAAATGATTACATCAGCCCTGCAAATAGCACTTATAGGCTCTCTCAATTTTCCCCATGGAAGAAGGTGATCAGAACCAAAAGGATCCCTAGAATCAATCAGTAAAAGGTTAAAATCGCGTTTCAAAGCAAGATGCTGATATCCATCATCAAGGATAAAAAAGTTCGTTCCAAATCTTTCATGGGCATAATTTCCCCCAAGGTATCTTTTTCTGGCAACCACCACAGGTATTCCATGCAGTTTTCTCGCCATTAGATAAGGTTCATCTCCACACTCGGCCCATGAGGCCTTGATCTTCTGTCCATCGCTTACCTCTAAAACATCCCCTTTATAGTTCCCACCATAACCCCGAGATAGGACACAGACCGAATGGCCTTGATCCCTGGCCCATTGGGCAATCATAATAACGGCGGGGGTTTTGCCAGTGCCCCCCGCCGTAATATTACCTACGCTCAACACAAACCCAGGAAGTTCCCACTGCCTAATTAGGCCACGGTCATAGGCAATTGACCTCATTCTCACCCCAAGGCCATAGGCAACCGAAAGCCCTGCTAAAAAAACAGAAAAAGGGAACCTGGAAAAATATCTCTGGGCCGCCATCCAGTTGATACTCATCAGGACCTTGCCCCTCTGCCTCCCAGGCAAGCTGCAACATAATTCATTACCCTATCTACTGCTCCTTCGTTTTGTTTTACAAACGAATAGGCTGCGCTAC
>QMLZ01000158.1 GCA_003646995.1 Deltaproteobacteria bacterium
CTTGAAGGAAAGTTCAGAGAGGATCTTTACTTTCGGCTGAATGTAATCCATATAGAAATCCCGCCCCTAAGGGAGCGGACAGGGGACATTCCCTTGCTCGCCCAGCATTTTCTTGAAAAATACTCCAAGGAGCAGGGAAAGGAGATAAGGAAGATATCTGCGTACGCCATGGATATCTTGCAACAATACCCGTTCCCCGGAAATGTGAGGGAATTGGAGAACATTATAGAGCGAAGCGTGGCACTAGAGACCTCAAATATTGTACTTCCGGAGAGTCTCACGCTTTCCAATTTGCAACAGGGGCGGATCTCTCAGAACAGGCGTCGAACTGACATCGGCCCTGAAGGTATTAATTTGGAAGAAGTTTTGGCAGAGATCGAAAAAGAGTACATTATGAGGGCCCTTGAGCTTTCCAGAGGATCGAGAGAGAGGGCTGCAGAACTGCTCGGGCTATCGTCCAGGTCATTACGTTATAGGATGGGGAAATTGGGTCTAATGCCAAATAAGCGATAGGCACGGTTTGTCCGAGCATATGTTCAGTGGTGAAAGTCAAGCGACTTTTCCATGGTTAGAACCAATAATTTTTCGCCCACTTTGAGGCGACCGCCTTGTACCACGCAGAGACAAGCAAGTTGCCATCTAGTCTTGAGGCTACTCTACCTAGCGGTAGACAGGCCCACAAAAGTTCGAAAGGCCCTTGACGCCGCCTTTTCACTCTGCCTATATATTCTGGGGTTTGGATGACAAATTTTGTCCGCCTTTGCGACAAAAATTGTCAGCTTAATATAGACTTAGGAGAGAAAGGGGGCAC
Source organism: Deltaproteobacteria bacterium (assembly GCA_003646995.1). The sequence continues at coordinate 812 of QMLZ01000158.1, forward strand.
ATAATTACGCCGATAACAAGTGCTCAAATTGTCTAATTCCTTGAAATCACATTCCATTTGGACATTCTTTTCCACTCGTTGCCCCTCATGGCATGCAATTTGTATTCAATAGGGCGAAAAATGACTAAAGAGTTTTCCCATTTAGTCGATCATATGTTTGAAATACGGTACGCTGTTTGAAAATTAGGAAAGGTAAGGAGGGTCTCGCTATTAACCCGCGCGAGCGGGACAAACATAACAGCCATCAGAAGGGTTATCGCTGGAAGGTAAGGACCCATAAAGCTGACCGCTGATGGCCTACAGCTGACAGCTTATAAAATTCATGCGAAAGGAGGTGAGGGCCAGCCTGCAAGGAACCATTGGGGATAATGTAACAAAGCAATCGTATTAAATTAAAAATAATAAACACAAGGGAGGATAAAATGCTATCCAAGGTAAAAAGAAGCAACGAAAAAGGTTTTACACTGATCGAATTGATGATCGTTATTGCGATTATCGGTATTTTGGCAGCCATTGCAATCCCGCAATTTTCAGCTTACAGAACCAGGTCTTACAACTCTGCAGCTGAATCTGATCTGAGGAACGCTGCAACGGCCCAGGAAGCTTATTACGTGGACACCCAGCATTATTGTCCCAGTGCAGCAGGACTACAGGGCAACACCTATGGGCTCTTCCTATCCGAAAATGTTACCTTATCTGTCAACAGTGCTGACACGACTTCCTACGTTATGACAGCCCGCCATGCCTCCGGTGATGCAACTTTTATCATAAGGGGCCCTGGCGGATCCGTCAGCAAGATGTAACATTTTCAAAAATCATTCAGCGGGAAAGGAGCGGGCTGAAATCTTTCGGCCCTGCTCCTTTTTTGTGATTATTGCTTCTGCCCTTTATATTCCTCGAGGAGATTCAAGCAGTCTTGGTATTCCCTTGCAGTCCTTGCATAAGCCTTTTTCAATAGGGTAAATACTAACTGAGTTTTGGGCATTGTGAACTTATTGTACTGGTCAGTAATCTTTTTAAGGAAGTGTTTTAGGGCTTCGGGATCGCGATAGGTTAAGGCAACTTTTTGGGTCAGAGAGATAGCTTTTTCATATTGCCCTTTTTTCCAGAGCAGTGTGGCCAAGTGTAACCGAGTGATCGGGTCACCAGGGTTTTTTCTCAGGGCAAGAAGAAAGTATCTAGAGGCAGCCGAAAGTCTCTGCTCCAGCTTGTAAGCCACCCCGATATTAGCAAGGGCCGCTGGTTCTATGGCGGCCGATTTTCTAGCCCTTTCTAGGAAAGGGATTGCCTTGCCGGGTTGATTTTTTCTCAAGTAGTAAAGGCCTAGATTAAAATTGATTTCAGGTTGAAAGGGGTTTAAGGAGTATGCCCTTTTCAGAAGTTTTTCTGCTTCATCAGGGCGTTTCAGGGTTTCCATGAGCACACCCATGTTGTTATAGGTGTCAGCAAATCGTGGGTTTATGGAGATACTTTTTTCATAGTATTCCAATGCCTTTTCATACTCTTTTCTGTCAGCATAAAGCTTGCCCAGATTGTAGTATGTTATAAATTTTTCAAGCCTTGAATTTGTTGCGGGCTTGGATAAGGCCTCTTGATATTCTTTGATTGCCAGGTCTTCATTTCCAGTTGTCTGGTAATACTTGGCCAGATTATGGTGAGGCCGAAAGACATTTGGGGCTTTATCCACTGCGTCTAACCATAAGGTATGCTCATTCTTCCAGACCACATTCCTTATATAGGATGAGTGTCCCAGGCCTATTATCACCAGGCACACAAAGCCCGCGATCACATTGCGCATAAACCTTCTATTGGAATAGAAGTTAATCAGGAAAACCAGCCCTGCTGCTGCCGGTACAAACAGAAACATGGAAGGAAGATAGTTTCTATGTTCGAAAATCAACTCTAGGGGGAAAATCGTGGACTCTATAAGGTGATTCAACACAAAGAAAAGCAGTGCAAAGGAAATGATCCTTAATTTTTTGGCGAACACCAGGCTGAGGGTCACTGACCCCAATATTGCAATAATAGATAAGAGGGTACTGATAGGATTCAATACAGAGTTCGATAAGGGAAACTCATGCACGAGACTAAGCCTTCCTGGCATGGGGTAGGAGAGCAGTGTTACATAGAAAATAAGGATTCTGGCCTCTGTCAACAGCCGTTGGGAAAGGTTAAATGGCCTGTTATCATAACCTTTAAGGAAAAAGAATATACTCCCTCCTTTTGCATACAAATAGATTACACCGATGGCGAGTGTCACAAGCAGGGCCACAAGCAGCTTCCAGAGGTTTTTTCTTAGAAATTCTGCGGGATCAGCCTGAATAAGTATCACTTCGTATAGGAAAAGGCTTATTGGAAACATTGCTGCATTTTCCTTTGTACCAAGTGCGAGCAAAAAGCAAACCGGGATCATTATGCCAGACAAATATCTAGTTGCTCTGGATTCGGACGTTCTAAATAGTGAATAAAAGTACATTCCTGCCACGTAAAACATAGCAGCCAAGGAGGCCATCCTCTGCACAATGTAGGTGATGGCCTGAGTATGAATAGGGTTAAGGGCCCAGAATACGGTGGCGAGTAGGGCAATCGAATAGGCGTTTGGACCGTAATTTTCCTTTAAAGAGGGTAAGTTCAGGGTTCGATATACTAGGAGAAAGAGAAAAACGGATGACAATATGTGGATGAAAATATTGACCACGTGGTAACCGAAGACATTTAAGCCTCCAAAATAGTAATTCAGTGCAAAGCTTAAGCATGCCACGGGTCTGTAAGGAAACCAAGGGCGCTTGATGTCGGAAAATATGGCATTTTTGAAATCGTTCAAAGAAAAAGTACTCATGTGAAGATTGGCATTTTCAGAGATGTTCGGAAGATCATCAAAGTGCCATGACGAGTGGAAGGTATTGGAATAGGTGATAATGATCATAATTGAGAGTGTGAGGCTGGCAAAAAGGATTTTGCGACAGGCGGAAAGGTTGTGGTCATGGGTGGTGAGCGATTGGTTTGCCATATTGCTAAGGCCTCCGGAACCGTGGGTTGAAATTGGATTGGAGAAATGCAAGGAACGTACCATTACCCGATCAAGTAAGGTTTAGCCACCTAACGAAAGGCGGAGCCGATTATGATAGAACATCCTGGGTCACACGACAAAGGGTTCACCCTTATAGAACTCATTATTGTGATAGCAATCATTGGGATATTGGCAGCCATTGCTGTTCCCCAATACTCGGCCTACAAGACACGGGCGTATAACGCAGCTGCTATTGAGGACTTAAAGGCGGCCGAGGCCGCGCAGGAGCTATATTTTACAGAACACTATACGTACTGTGCAAATACTTCCACCCTCATCGGTGCTACTTATATGCTTTTTTTGTCCGACGGGGTGAGGCTTACGATTGACCCCATGAACACAAATACCCATGGATTTCTCATGAGAACGCGGCACCAGTCTGGTGATGTAACCTACCGGCTACAAGGGCCAGGGGGAAGGGTTGTGGAAGAGTAATTGCTTCTTTCCGCCCGGGTTGGTAGTATGCCTATATAAAGTTATCTTTCTACTTTGGACGTCTGACCGGAAAAATAGTACCCCCTTATAAGCTAGTAAGGATTGGCAATGCCGTCCAAAAGACCCTTGTTTGTTATTTTGCCCATTGTGACGATCGGGGCCCTTGTGACACTTTGTCTCGTACCACCTGTGAGCAAAGATGCCCTGGTTCATCACCTCGCCATACCAAAGCTCTATCTGAAGCGCGGGGCTATTTATGAAATGCCATACTTCCCGTTTTCGTATTACCCCATGAATATTGATTTGATTTATATGCTCAGCCTTAAACTGGGAAGCGATATTCTGCCGAAAATCTTTCACCTGTTTTTCGGGGTCCTCACAGCCGGGGCCATTTTTTGCTATCTAAGGCAAAGGATAAGTCCAGGTTATGCCCTGTTCGGATTTCTTTTTTTTCTGACGATTCCTGTTGTTGTTAGGCTCTCCGTGACGGCTTACGTAGACCTGGGGTTAGGATTCTTTTCAATACTGTCGCTCCTTCTTGTGCTTAGATGGTCGGAGCACAGGAGCAGGGTTTTTTACTTGATCTGCGCTGGGATTGCTGCTGGGGTTGCTGCTGGAATCAAATACAATGGTCTCATCACCTTTTTTCTGGTGTTTCTGCTCGTAATCTATTTTTGTGTTAGGGATAGGGAACAGAACGAGGGTTACAAAAAAGCATTCTTTAACATATCACTTTTCTTGGGGATCTCCGTAATACTTCTCAGTCCTTGGTACGTAAGAAATTATATCTGGACCGGAAATCCCATTTATCCTCTATATAATTCATTTTTTAACCCGGAAACCGCTGGGGGCAGTTCAGGAATTGGAATATTCCATTATAGATCTGTAGCTTTTCATGAGTCTTGGTGGGATATTGCTCTAGTGCCTATCCGGGTTTTCTTCCAGGGCCAAGACGGAAGTGCCCGTTTTTTTGACGGGAAACTGAATCCCTTTCTGTTGATTCTGTTGCCCTTGGCTTATCTCCAAGCAACGGAGTCATGGCCAGTGAAACGGGAGAAGGCCGCTTTTCTTTGGTTTGCTGTCACTTACCTATTTATTTGCTTTTTTACTTCGAACCTCAAGACTCGCTACATTGTCCCTATCCTTCCTCCATTGGTCATCCTGGCCACCCTTGGGGTGAATAATGGCATGAGGCTCGCGGAATCGCTGCACAACAAGTTTCTGAGCCGGTGCTTGCAGATTTCTATGCTGGGTTGTGTGATCATCGCATTTGCCTTGAACCTTTCCTACATTGTAGGGCAATTCAAGCGAATTTCGCCTTTTGAGTACATCCTCGGGAAAGTATCCAGGGATGAATATGTGCTTAAGTACGTACCCGAGTACCGGGTTATTCAGTTCATAAATGCGAATTTAGCGGCTGATTCGAAAATACTCTTTGTTTTGATTGGCAACAGAGGCTACTATTGTGACAGAGACTATATGCCGGACATGGTGAGGAATAGGAGTCTTATTGAGAGCTTACTCAAGGAGCATGAAAGGCCAGCCGTGATTTGGAGAGAGTTGAGAAAAAGGCATATTACGCACCTCCTCATCAATATAAATCTTTTTCGCAAATGGGCCATAGCAACTTTGGACCAAGAACAAAGAGCGAGGCTCAAGAGATTTTTCTTGGGGTATGCAAAGCTCCTCTATCTCGACAATGGATACGGGCTTTATAGGCTCAGGTAGTGTCGCATTGCTGTTGTTTTAGAAAGGAGAGCAAAAGGCGAAGTCCCTTGTGAGGTCCTTTTTCGCGGATTTTGTGAATGCGGTGTTTGGAGAAGCTGGGAGACACGATGATATATGGAAAGGCCTTATTGTTGGTACCATGTAACCTTGGTGCTGGCCAGAGTAAGTTATGGCATCCTTTTTGAATATGTAAGCTATGAAGGTTTTTTGCCATGACAACTAAGGCCAGGAGGAGGAACATGTCAAAGGTAAAGGTTGCAGTGGTAGGTTCAGGATACTGGGGGAAAAACCTGGTTAGAAATTTCGAAGAACTGGGTGCGCTTCATACTATTTGCGATAAGAACATTGCGACGTTGCGCTCTTTTCAAGAAAAATATCCAAACAAGAAGTTTCAAACCAGCTATGAATCAGTTCTACAAAATCCTGAAATTGACGCGATCGTTATAGCCACACCTGCTGAAACCCACTATAAGCTTGCGAAGCAAGCCCTGAAGGCCGGCAAAGATGTATTTGTTGAAAAGCCGCTGTCCCTACGAGTGAGCGAGGCCGAAGAGCTTCACCATCTTGCCTCTGCGAGGGGAAGGATTTTGATGGTGGGACACATTCTTTTGTATCACCCTGCTATAATAAAACTCAAAGAAATAATTGACAGCGGAGAGCTGGGGAAGATCCATTACGTTTATTCGAATCGACTAAACCTTGGAA
>QMLZ01000159.1 GCA_003646995.1 Deltaproteobacteria bacterium
ATACTCAAAAAAAGGCCCCATACATCACGGTCAAAACGCACCTGACGGGCAACTGTGGGGGACGGTGCAGTGAGGAACTCGCTTAGGTCAGCTCCTGCACAGAATGCCTTGTCGCCCGCGCCCTTGAAGATCACAACCCTGACCTCATCATCGTCTCTGACCGCACCCAGCACTTCATACAGGTCATTTCTCATCTGAATATTATATACATTCAGTGCATGAGGCCGATTGAGGGTCACAGAGGCTATCGTATCTTTCTTTTCATAGGTTAACGTTTCAAACCCATTCATAGTGAAATCCCAAATACCAAAAATTATCTTCCTTTAAAACGAGGAGGTCTCTTCTCCCTAAATGCCTTGATGCCCTCTGTCCGATCTTTGGTTGTATGCAGTAAAAAATAGAGATCGGCTTCCAGTCTGAGCCCCTGCTCAAGAGTCAAATCCATGCCTTTAGATATAGCCTCTTTTGCATATCTTACGGCGATTGTGCTTTTGGTGGCAATCTCTCGCGCCATATCCATAACCACTGTCAACAACTCTCCATCTGGAACGACCCTATGAACAATCCCGGCACGGCGGGCCTCTTGGGCATCGATAACTTCTCCAGTGAGAATCTGCTCCATGGCCTTGCCTTTCCCCACAATACGTGGCAATCGCTGGGTTCCCCCATCCCAGGGGATGTCTCCGTGGCTTAGGTGGTCCATTGAAAAGTGCGCGGTTTCGGAGCAGATCCTTAAATCACAGGCTAATGCAAGTTCCAGACCCTGGCCAAATGTGTCGCCGTTAATAGCAGCGATAGTGGGTTGATCGAATTGTTCAATGATGGATGCGATAGATAGGGATCTTATGAGTTGTGCCTTGTTTTCAAATAAAGAAAGTTCATCTCTACCAATTCCAAGGCAAAAAGACTCATCGCCCTTGATAACGATTACACTGATATCATTATCCAGAGAAATCTTATTTCCGATATCTTTTATCTCCTCAGCAATTTTTACATCTATGGCATTTCTTGAAGGCTCCTTATCAAGGGTTATAATTGCTATGGATTCTTTTTTTTGGTAGTACACCATTTTGTTATTCATGATATCAATACATTTTATCTAATGCTGCTCAAGGCGCAAGCTTCTTTCATTATTTTCTAGTGGAGGCTCACCACGAAAATAGACCCCTGGGCGTTCCCCCTCACACTTGCCTATGGTGTATAACCAATGCTGCCTGCTTGCCCATTAGAACCATCGGCCAAACCCAATGAGCTCCTCTCAGGCCCAATACATTCATAGTCAACTTCATCTGACATCCTTTTACCTCTCCTCCCTTCCTACCTAAGCATCCAACACCTTGTCGCCGATGAACCTGCAAGGCTGGATTTCAGGAACATGGCTAGCAGCCACCTTGGTAGGCTTTCCAACACCAGACTACGCGGCTTTGCCAAGCCGCAACTAATGGGTGACTTTTTTTCATCAAGACAATGGCCAGCAGAAAGCAGAGTATAGCGCAGTGACTTTGTTCAGCTATCACAGAAATAGTTTTGGCCCAATTTTCCGAATGCAAGATTAGCCTCCTTAACCAGTTCTTGAATCACCGCTTTGCAAGAGAGGATTTCTCCCGTGATAAGGCCTGCGCCCTGACCTGCTGCGAGAAAACGTTTGTCAATCTTTCCCTTTAGGTAAGCAGCGGCAGTTAGGTTTTCCCACTCGTTTTTCGGGGAGTCAGTATATGCTTTCATTAAGATATCATAATTGATCAAGCCGGAATACTGGTTAAGCAGGTATCGAATTTTGTCGGTCAATATAATCCTGAGAGATCCCTTACGCTCAACAGTAAAACCACGATTCCCTTTTTCTGTGTTTTGATTATTTCTTGCACCGTAGCCATGCCTGATGGCTATTGTTTCACCGCATTTTGCACGCAATATAAGCTGCTTGTAATTCTCATGGGCGGGACATTCCTTTGTGGCTATGAAGCGAGTGCCAACGTAAACACCCTCCGCGCCTAAAGCTAATGCGGCCAGGAGCTGAGGACCTGTAGTCACACCACCCCCTGCTACGATTGGTATTTTTACTAAGCCAGCTATCGCTGGTACCAGACAAAATGTAGTGTTTTGCTCAAAACTGCTGTGCCCTCCTCCTTCAGTACCGGAGGCTATTATTGCATCTACTCCCGACAATTCCGCCTTTTTAGCCTGTTGTAGCGTTGAGCAAACGTGGATTACTTTCATACCGGCTCTCTTGAGTCTCCCGGTGTAGATTTCAGGGCTTCCCTGGGAGACGACGGCAACGGGCACCTGCTCCTCAATCCCGATTTCAACACAACGTTCGCTGTATGCTTTGTCGAGGCCTGCTGTTCCGATTACAAAATTTACCGCGAAGGGGCGCTGAGTCAGTAATCTGATTTTTCTTATCTCATTTCTCAGACGCTCACCTGTCTCTGCCACGTCTTTGGTCACGGAGCTAACTCCGGCGTTAGGGCCAAGAGTACCAAGGCCTCCGGCATTGGATATAGCCGCGACCATTCTTGCATCTGTAACCCAAGCCATTGCTGCCGAAATAATGGGATAATCAATGTCTAAAAGTTTGGTTATCCTGGTTACCATCTTTACCGCATCCTCATTTTCTTGCTGCTGTCATCGTATTAGGTGGCCTTCAAGATATTCTTGATAGGAGCAGTCTCGCATCTTTCCAATCTCCTTGAGCAAACACCAACCTCCGAGCCTGCCTCAGCCAAACTCATAGCCATCATTTTCCCTAACCTATAGCCTCCACCAACGAAACCGACACCTTTCCTCTTAAATAAAAAGGGCTTTGAAACTCATTACTGTTCGTCCTGCAGAATCAACGATAATAATCAAGGGTTGCACATTTACATAGAATATGACCCGATGAACACAAGATAAAAACAACCATACGATATATTATGCAAGAATTCCTTCTTGAAGCAATCTTATGAATTCTTCATCATCCATTCCTAAAATCTCACGACAAATAAATTCAGTATGCTCTCCCAGGCAGGGCGTAGGCATTGTTATCTGTGGTGGCGTATCCATTAGCCTATAAGAAGGAGAACTATAACAGCTTGTGCCGATCTCAGAATGCTCCACATAACGGAAGTGATTACGATGCTTCAACTGAAGGTCCTCAAAAAGGTCTTTTGCATTCTTCACCACTCCCGCTGCTATTCCGGCTGTCTGCATTCTCTCCACTACTTCTTCGGGTGTGTGCTGAATCGTCCATGATTCGAGTGACCGGTCTAATTCATCTTCGTTTTTCTTTCTGCCTGCAAGCGTGGAATATTTTGCGTCTGTGGCCCAGGATGGGTTACCAATAGCAATGCAAAGCAGCCTCCATTCTTCATCGGTGAAAACAGAAATAACACACCACCGTTCGTCTCCTTTGCAGCGATAGGAATTATGGGGTGCGGCTTGGGGTATCCGATTCCCTTTCAGGGTCTCCACCGTTCCATTGGCGACATAATCCAAAAGGAGAGGTGAATAGAATATGATACCGCTTTCAATCTGCGATCCGTCTATGCATTGCCCCTTCCCGGTTTTTCTACGGTAGTCCAACGCCGCAAGTGCGGCGCAGGTGAAATAATAGCCAGAGGTGAAATCAGTATGTGCCACAGGATTAGGGGTTGGGATCTGCCCCGGTATGCCTGTATTAGCTAAACCTGTTAAACCTTTAAGCATCTGGCCTAATGCCCTTACGTGAGCATAGGGGCCGTCTTGGCCTGCTGAAGATACTCGCACTAGAATGATACCCGGATTTATTTTTTTGAGTTCCTCATATCCCAGACCGAGTTTTTCAAGAGTACCTGGGGTAAAATTTTCAACAACTACGTCTGCCCAGGCAACGAGCCTTTTTACAAGCTGCACACCATTTGCAAGTTGGAGATCAACCGAAATGCTATACTTGTTAGGGTTGTGCCACAAGAAATAGGCACCTCGATTTACACCGGATTTACCTCCTGCATAAGGAGACATTGTTCTGAGGGGATCAACACGGTTGAAAGATTCGATCTTGATCACCGTTGCCCCATAGTCTCCCAAAAATCGTGCTACAAATGGTCCGGCGAACACCCAGCCCAGATCCAGGACTTTGACCCCGGCCAATGCCGAATCATGTCCATTGATATCCTCCTCGGCATTTTTCCCTTCTTGAAATTTACCTGAAAGGCCTTCTGTGGATTTCAGCACGTTTTCAACCTCTTTGTATATTTCAGAGGTGTGTTCTCCTATCAGCGGAGAAGGGCGAAAAGGAAAGGAAACCTCGCTGGATTTGAAAGGGATTCCTGGATAGCTCAGGGTAGATTGAAGTTCCGGGTGGTATGCATGCACCCAAAAATTCCGTGCCTTCAGCTGCGGGTCTTGCAGGATATCTGAGGCATTGTAGAGCGGAAAGACCATAATTCCCTTCTCGATTACCTTGGAAAACAGCTCCTTCTTTGTCTTTGTAAGGAAGAATTTTTCAAAAACACTCTCCCATTCGACCACTTGTTCCTTTGTAAGTGCGGCCATATCAACCTGAGACCATTCAACCGTGGCCAGGTCTGCCGCCATTCCCTCCTCCTCCATCCACTGAACGAGGTTCTGCGTTTGCCAGCCAAGCCCTCCTGTGTACATTCTCCAGAGTACGTAGCCATCCTTGCAGGGATAAACGATTTGAGAGGTCCCTGCTTTTTCCCCCCATGTCGTCTTTGCCCCCTCCCTTTGTTGAATCCTTTCGGAATAAAACCACAGATAGGGAGCTAACTGTAATGCGGCAATTACGGCCTCCTGCATGGACAGATCTACATGCTGCCCTTGCCCTATGGTCTGTCTGTGGTGGAGGGCAATTAGCGCCCCAACAGCACCTTGCAGGCCTGCATGACAATATGCAAAGTCAAAACCTGAGACAGTAGGTCTGTTATGTCGATCCCCTGTCACAAACATAAGCCCTCCCATAGCTTCAGCGACAATATTAGAACCTTTGAAATCCTTATAGGGACCTTCTTGCCCAAAAGGAGAAATCGATACCATGATAAGCTCTGGGTTGATTCGCCTAAGATCAGCATAACCTATGCCATGTGCATCCATATATCCTGGTCTATAAGATTCTATAATAATATCTGCCTTTTGTGCCAATTTCTTAAAGATCTCTTGGTCATCTGTGCTATCAAGATCTAAGACCATGCCTCGTTTATTGGTGTTAAACGCCATCCAATAAAGGCTTTTTTGGGGATCTTGGATGTCCCCATAGAAGGGGCCGAGAGATCGCGAGCGGCTGCCCCCAGGTTTTTCAATCTTAATAACGTCAGCTCCTAGATCACCAAGTACTTTTCCACAAAGAAAACCCTTTTCATCCGTTAAATCAAGGACACGATAGGGTGTTAGCAGTCCTTTCTTGCCCCCATCACTCGTGGAATGCCATCTATCGGCTTTTTCCATAGTTTCACCTCCTGGGATTTTACAGCATGAATTTTAATATTCTTTTAGGTCTTTCTTATTTCAGTTTCTCGAGCGTCTTCATCGAAATATGTCTTCATGTAGTATTTTGCATATCTTCCAAGCACTGGCATCAGGTTGCTAACACTGATTAATGCTGCACTTCACGGCACCGCTTCAGCTAGCGCTATTATATTTAATTTAAAAGGAAAAAACTCCATATTGTATATACAAAATATTATTTTGAATTTTTCGACACCTTCATAGCATACACGAACAACTTTCGTGAATCACTCTCACAGACCTTGTCTTCGATTCCGAGGGAATTGGTATATCCCCTATATTACCGGCTCGATTTTTTCGTCCAAGACACAACGATTAGAATAATAGCGCTCAATTGAAAGTAGCAGGGATTTTTCACTGTTGCAGCAACGGCACCCTATCATAACCAATCGAAAATCAATTATTTACCGCATAAAGATTAGGCACTGTTTTATGATGGTTTATCTCTTCCACAATAGGCTTGGGATCTTTGGATAATAATAATATCATCCTCTAAAATAGCTTCTCAATCGGTAGTAAAGTACGAAAGCAAGGGATCAACTCCTTAATCAGTTTCCCGCAATAATAAGACTACAGACACCCGAGCCCGGGACACCACCAATGTTATGGCTGAGACCGAGAGAAGGATTTTTCACTTGGCGTGGACCAGCCTTCTCTTGAAGCTGCTTGTAAACCTCATACATCATTCTTAACCCGCTTGCTCCAAGAGGATGTCCAAAACATTTCAAACCACCATCAGTATTTATTGGCAACTCTCCATCCAGGGCAAAGCTGTCAGCTTCAATATCGTCTCTGGCCTCCCCTCTGTGGGAAAATTGAAGGTCCTCATAAATTGTCATCTCGGTTATACTGAAACAATCGTGTACCTCCGCGATGCTGATCTCTCTTCTCGGATCTGTTATACCCGCTTCTTTATAGGCTGCGATACTAGCGCGATAGGTTTCCTCCATATTCGTATATCCCCACTCGGAATTGAGGGCTCCCTCACGAGGCCCTTGGGCGATTTCTAATGCCTTAATGTAGATAGGATCGTCTCTGAAACTACTTGCCATATCGGCACGAGTAACAATTGCAGCTGCAGCACCATCGCTCACTCCGCAACAGTCATATAGGCCCAGGGGATAAGCTACCATAGGGGCTTTTAATACCTGCTCTATGGTTATTTCCCTCTGGAAGTGAGCCTTTGGTGACAGGGTACCATTGTGGTGATTTTTCACCGCGATCTTTGCTAAAAGTTCTCTGCC
>QMLZ01000160.1 GCA_003646995.1 Deltaproteobacteria bacterium
AATTCTACTCAGTTTCGACCACATCTCCGACCCCCCATTCTTATGTTCCGTTTATTTTCGTCTCTTAAGTGTGCAAATGACGTACCATCACTTCTACCTCAGGTAATCCATACTAAATCAATAGGTTAAGCTCCATGACCCGAGATTTGACTCGCTGAGGTACTTTTCAGTTAATCCAATTGTGCACACTTGTGGTGTTTTTTGTGCAAAGCAATTATACCGGATTGCCGGCCCAATTGTATTGACACGATAAACTGCTATCGTATAGACTCCTACCGTCGAGTATAGAGCTTTACCTAGCACCTATTGTTCAGCTCCCTTAACGAACTTGGTAAAGCAGGAGCGCAAAAAGGTAACAACTAATTTCAGAGAAAGGAGGCTGCTATGTTTAGCAAAAACAGAAAAAAGAGCAGGTCAGTAGTATGGGGATGTTTGATATTAGGTGGTTTTTTGCTTCTAAGTCTCCTTTCCTTTCCGCCCCAGGCGCAAGCAAGAAACATTAAGGTGGGCATAATCGACTGTTACAGCGGTCCCCCGGCAGTTTATGCAAAGGACGCCCTTAACGGGTTCAAACTGGCCCTTAAAGACATAAACAAAAAGGGTGTCCTTGGAAAGAAAATTGTCTTTACTACCAGGGACACAAAATTCAAGGTAGACATCGCCCTTAATATGGCCAAAGAGCTAGTGATGAGAGAAGATGTGGACATACTTGTGGGCACTATAAACAGCGGCGCCTCTTTGGCAGTTTCAGAGGCCGTGGCAAAGAAAGAAAAAGTACCTTTTATTGTTTGGATTGCCAAGAGCGAAAGAATTACGGGAGAAAAAGGCCATAGGTATGTGTTCTCAACTGGGGAAAATACTGCTATGGCCGGAAAAGCCGGGGCCGTGGCTCTTTCCAAGAAACCCTATGTTAGGTATTGGATTGCGGGTGATGACTATGAATACGGACATGCCATTGCAAATGCCGCATGGCGAAACCTCAAAAAACTGAAGCCCGATGTTGAAGTGATAGGCAAGTCATGGTGGAAACCAGGTGAACCCGACCTTATCCCTTACCTTACCTCCATTATGGCTGCCAAACCCGATGCAGTGATCTTTTGTACAGGCGGTCGAAGCATGACTAATATCATGAAAGCGATCAAGGCAACGAATATGGCTAAGAAGGTCCCAATCTGGATTCATACTGCGACTGACCATGCTGTCTTGAAGCCCTTAGGCAAAGAGGCGCCGGAAGGCGTGATGGGAACCATGGATTACCACTTTTACTATCCTGATACCCCATCTAACAGGTCATTTGTGAAGGCCTTCAAGGCCGCATACGGCAGCCCTCCCGGCTTTCCCGCCTTCCACGGATACATAACCGCAAAGTTTATTGCCGAGGCCTTTGAAAAGGCGGGCAAGCTGAATAAGGAAAAATTTATCGATGCCATGGAAGGGCTGAAAATTGAAGGCCCCACTGGCACTATAGAGATGAGAGCATGTGATCATCAGGCGGTACTGCCCATGTTCCTGGGAGTAACCAAATACTCCCCGAAATATGGCGTGGTTATCTCTTCTAACATAGTAACCCTTCGTGGCGACCAAGTTATGCCTTCGTGCGAAGAGATAATGAAGGAACGCCGTAAATAGTATCTAGTAGACCTGCCCAGGTTTATCGTTTATGTAGAACGACTCACACCGGGCAGGTCTATTTCATTGGGGCTGAGCTTTTGCCAAAGGGAATTAGGCAATGGAACCAGGCCACACAATTACACTCGCCGCTGTCGGAAGTCACTTGCTCGTAGGCCTAAGCCGGGCAATGATCCTTTTTATCGTAAGCTCCGGGCTCAGCTTCGTGCTCGGGGTATTACGCGTGCCAAACGTAGCTCACGGTTCTCTTTACATGATTGGAGCTTTCTCGGCTTATGCGGTGTTTACTTCAATAGGGGGAGGCTCTACAGGATTTTGGCTGGCGTTGGCCCTGGCCCCTCTGGTAGTGGCCGCTGTGAGCTTTGTAGCAGAAAGATCCTTGTTCTGCCGTCTTTACGAACGCGAACACCTTATGCTCCTACTTTTCACATTCGCCTTGATGCTCATACTTGACGACCTTGTCAAGATAATATGGGGTGCTGAATATCGATCAATCATGGCCCCAGACTATTTTAAGGGTTCGGTGACAATTTTTGGCAGCTCCTTTCCCAAGTATAATCTTTTCTTACTTGCAGCCGGCCCCGTGGTCGCGGTTGGTCTGTGGCTTTTCACCAACAAGACCAAGATCGGAAAAATTGCCCGGGCCGCTGCCGTAGATCGAGAGATGGTCGGGGCAGTCGGAATCAATGTGAGCTGGATCTTCGCTTTTGCCTTTGTGCTGGGGTGTTTCCTCGCGGGACTTGGAGGTGCGCTTATGGCGCCCACTGTAAGTATAACGCTTGGAATGGATCACGACATAATTATAGAGGCTTTCTTGATCGTCACCATTGGAGGACTTGGGAATATGTGGGGAGCCATGGTTGGCTCATTGATTTTCGGGATTACCCAATCCTTTGGCGTGCTATTGTGGCCACAATTTGCAATCGTGTTTCCTTATGCCGCAGTGGTTGTTGTCTTGTTGGCAAGGCCGACCGGCTTACTCAAATCGGTATGGTAATCAGGAGATACTGAGACTATGTTCAAGGGAAATAAAAAAACCTTGCTGGTTTCGGCAATTCTTTTCATATGTCTCCTAGTGGCTCCCTCTTTCTTGCCTCGTTTTTACACTTACATAATCGCATCCATTTACGTAACAGCACTCCTGGCCATGAGCCTGAATTTAGTTGTTGGATACGGAGGGCTCTATCAATTTCATCATTGTGCCTTTTACGGTGTGAGCGCTTATACTCTGGCACTACTTATAACCAAGTCTCACGTTCCTTTCTGGGTCGCATTCGGTGCAGGCCCAATTGCGGCAGCGCTAACTGGTTACCTTATTGGGTGGTTCTGTGTGCGGCTTAGCAAGTTGTACTTCGGCATGCTTCAGATTTCTCTGGGGTCCCTCATTTGGGCTATTGCATTCAGGTGGTATAGTCTTACGGGCGGCGACGATGGAATACATGGTATCTCTGTGCCTGACTTTATATCTTCTACCAAGAGCTCCTATTATTTCATCTTAGTGGTGCTGACCATAAGCCTTGTCCTTATGTACATAATAATCAAATCTCCATTCGGCACCACCCTTCAGGCGACCCGCGACAACCCAGAACGTTGCGAGGCAGTGGGAATAAACGTGAGGAAACACCAGTTGATTGCATTGGTAATTTCAACGTTTTTTGCAGGTGTTGCAGGGGTCCTTTACGTTATCCTGGAGCAGTCCGTATTCCCTGATCTTCTGTTTTGGGTCTTTTCACTGGAAATCTTTATCATGTGCCTTCTGGGTGGCTGGTTCACCTTTGCCGGCCCTATTATTGGTGCTGCCATGATGGTCTCATTGCGAACCTTTGTGGGTGTGTACACCGAGTACTGGACTCTTGTCCTAGGGGTCATTCTTATATTACTAATCTTCTTTTTACCGGAAGGAATCATGGGATTTTTCTTGGACAAGTTCGGGGCAAAGGCGCCCAACGAAGACCACGGAGGCACCCGCTGAATGCTCCGCGTAGAAGAAGTTTACAAATCCTTTGATGGCTTCATGGCCGTCAACGGCGCATCTTTGCATGTGGACAAGGGGCAAATTGCCGCTGTAATAGGACCCAATGGAGCCGGGAAAACCACCCTCTTCAATCTTATCACCGGCCAGCTATCCCCGGATGGTGGCAAGATATTGTTTCAAGACCAAGACATCACCCGTCTTCCTCCCTATGCAATATGCAGGAAAGGTATCGCAAGATCCTTTCAAATTGCTAATGTCTTCCCGCGTCTTACGGTCTTTACAAATGTTCAGGTTTCAGTGCTCTCCAAACAAAACAGAAGTGGAACACTGTTTCGCTCTGTCACCAGCATGGCCGTAAGGGAAACATATGCAATTCTCGAGCATGTGGGACTTGCTGACAAGGCCCAGCATCTTGCGGGATCACTTTCCCATGGCGACCAAAGAATCTTGGAAATCGCCATTGCCCTAGGAAACGAACCAGAGCTTCTTATACTGGATGAGCCCACCGCGGGCATGTCTCCGGAAGAAACTAAGAGAACCATGCAGCTCATAAGAGAATTGGCAGAAAATAGGGCCCTCACCATCCTTTTTTGCGAGCATGACATGGACATCGTATTTAATGTAGCTCAGAGCATAATGGTTATGCACCATGGGCGTACCCTAATCCAAGGTACTCCACAGGAAGTCCGAGAAAACAAAGAAGTGCAAGAGGCCTATCTTGGAGGTGCGGATGCTTAAAGTTACAAATATCCACACCTATTACGGGCTTAGCCACATTCTTTTCGATGTGTCTTTGGAAGTAAAGCAGGGCCAGGTCGCGTGCCTCCTGGGCCGAAATGGAGCCGGAAAAACCACGACTCTGAAAAGCATAATGGGATTGGTTCCTCCACGGCGGGGCAGGATAATGTTTAAAGGTGAGGACGTCACAGGGATGCAGCCATATATTCTCGCGAGGAAAGGCATAGGATATGTCCCTGATGACAGAAGGATATTCGCTGATCTTTCTGTGAAGGATAACCTCGAAATCGCCGCTCGAAAAAGTAACGGAAGAGAACAATGGACACTAGAGAAAGTTTATGATTTGTTTCCATCCCTAAAGGCCTTTTCTGACCGCAAGGGGAGCCTTCTTAGTGGCGGGGAACAAAAAATGTTGGCCATAGGCAGGGCCCTTATGACCAATCCCGAACTCCTGCTCTTGGATGAGCCAACAGAGGGTTTGGCCCCGCTTCTGGTCAAGAACTTACGCGAAACCATAGAAAAGCTAAAGGCGGTTGGTCTGACGGTATTGCTGGCCGAACAAAATGTTAAGTTTATACTCAGGCTCAGCGATTACGGCTACATCATTGATGATGGCAGAATCTGTTATCAGGGGACTGTAAGCGAACTCGTCTCCAGCGAGGAACTGAGAAGGAGATGTGGAATATAGGATGGCCGTGCAGACAAACTCCCAGAGAAAAAGATCTTTAGGAGAATTGAAAGGATGGAAGATTCAAAAAAGAGAGTATTCCATACGGATAAAGCAGCATTCACCGGCGGACCATATTCCCAGGCAATCATCTACCAAGATATGATCTATGTATCGGGCCAAATAGCTCTGGATCCAAAAACCAATGCCCCAGTCCTAGGCACCATAGAAGAGCAATCAACCTTGGCCCTTGAAAACCTCAAGATTATCCTGGAAGAGGCAGGCTCTTCAATGGACAAGGTGATAAGGGTTAATGTGTACCTTGCCTCGATAGATGACTATCCTAAGTTCAATGAGGTTTACAAGCGATTCTTCACTGCTGACTTGCCCGCCAGGACCTGTGTTGCGGTTGCCGGCCTGCCTTTAGGTGCAAAAGTCGAGATCGATGCCATAGCAATTGTCTAACTGACCGACGTAATAGTTAGGTCCTCGGGGTTTTCCAAAGACATTTTTTTTGCAAAGCCCGATCTAATGTGCTAATAAGAACAATAAATTAGAGGGCTATTCAGGAAATTGCGCTCAGATTATTGCAGCGCAAAACCCATTGTTTTGATGAAAAAAGACAGGTGGCAAGATCATTATGCACGTCAAGCTAAAGAGAAAGGATGGCTTGCTCGATCTGTTTTCAAACTGGAAGAAATTGATACGAAATATCACCTGATTCGTCCAAGAAGCCGGGTGCTGGATCTGGGATGCTATCCTGGCTCCTGGTCCCAATATGCTCTCAGCAAAGTCGGTCCTAGGGGAGAGGTAATAGGTATTGACCTAGTCAAACCAGAACAATTGAAGGCCTCAAATTTTCGCTTTTACCAAGCTGATGTTCTAACACTTGAGGCGGACCAGCTGAAGTCTTTAGTGGGCCAAGTGAATACTGTGCTGAGTGACCTGGCACCCCGCACTTCGGGTATTAAGGAGGCTGATGCGGCACGATCAATGGAACTTGCCGAGAAGGCATTGGAAATTGCTCTTTCCCTGTTGATCGTAAACGGCTCATTTCTTTGTAAGGTGTTTGAATGCCAGGAACTAGAGGAACTTAGGTCGCGAATTTCCCAGCTCTTTAGGGCCTCTAAGGCTATCCGACCAAAGGCTGTGAGAAAGGGAAGCCGGGAAATATATCTTGTAGGGAGAAAACGAATTATATCCTAGGAGGAGATGGAATGTCCGGCCATTCAAAATGGAGTTCAATTAAACATAAAAAAGGCATCGCAGACGCTAGGAGAGGCAAGATATTCACTAAGCTCATTCGAGAAATCACCGTTGCTGCAAAACTGGGAGGAGGTGACCCCAGTGGAAATCCTCGCTTGAGGGCAGCCATTGCTGCGGCCAAGGCGGAAAATATGCCCAAAGAGAACATTGAGCGAGCCATCAAAAAGGGCACTGGCGAATTGGAAGGAGCAGCCTATGAGGAGGCCAGTTATGAAGGTTACGGACCTGGAGGTGTGGCAGTGTTGGTGGATTGTCTCACGGACAACAGGAATCGCACTGTGGCCGAAGTCAAACACCTTTTTGAGCGGCACGGAGGAAGCCTTGGAGAGCCAGGATGTGTGGCATGGCTTTTCGAAAAAAAGGGCCTAATTGTAGTAGAGAAAGACAAGGTCAACGAAGAAAAATTGCTCGACGTGGCATTG
>QMLZ01000161.1 GCA_003646995.1 Deltaproteobacteria bacterium
AAAAGAAAATAAAGGAAGAGAGGGATTATACTTCCAAGATTCTGAACAACTTGGCCGAGTCCATACTGGTAATAAGCGAAGATGAAATTATCCAGGATGCCAACAATACGTTCGTCAAAGAATTTCGGACTACTCATGAAGAAACCATAGGCAAACACTGCTATGAAGTGATTTTCGGGCGCTCCAGTCGATGCGACGAGGCCTTCTGTCCCCTGTCTGCCGCACCTTCTGATGACTGTACCACAGCCAGAAGAAAGGAATTTGCCCTGGATAGAGGGGGCGCTATGGTCTATTACGAGGCAGACTGCACACCTTTGGCAGAAAATGGTCGATGCCTAGGCTGGCTCATCTCCCTGAGGAATGTCACCAGCAGAAAAGCCCTCCAGCTAGACTTGGAAAGATCCCAGAAAAGATACAGGGACCTTTTCCAGAATGCTGGTGTGGGTCTCATGTTGTTTGACTCATCTGGCAACATACTTGAGGCTAACCTTTCCATGGCAATGATGCTGGGTTACTCAAGGGCTGAACTGGAATCAATGAACATGGCCCAACTCGCCCTGTCCCATGCCCGACTCATCTTCTCGGAGCACCTGGAAGGTCTGAAGGTGTTGGGGTACACCTCGGTGGAGATGGAGCTTCAGAAAAAAAGCGGTGAGGCTGTGCCTGTTGAGGCAAATATCACCTGGCTGGATGAAGAAGGTATCTTCCAGCTAATGGCACGTGATATCACCTTGAAAAAGAAACTCGAAGAGTCCAGGAAGGCATACTCAGAGCAACTTGAGAAGGAAGTCGAGCAGCGCACTTTGCAGCTTAGACAATCCGAGGCAGAGGCAAAAAGGCAACAGAAGACTGCTGAAGGCATCATATACGGCTCCCCTATACCCATGTTTGTTTTAGATAAGAATCATAGAATCATTTACTGGAACAGGGCCTGCGAAAAGCTGACAGGCTACTCGAGCCAAGAAATGTTGGGCACGGACAATCACTGGAAGCCATTTTATTCACATAAGAGGCCCCTGCTTGCTGACCTGATAATCGACAATGATATTGACGGTATTTACAGACTGTACAAGGACATGAACCTTCGAAAATCAACGATGGTCGAAGGTGCCTTTGAGGCTGAGCACTTTTTTCCCCAATTAGGGAAAAACGGTACACATCTTTACTTTAACGCGGCCCCGATAAAGGACGACGAGGGCCAAATCCAAGGCGCAATCGTCACTTACCAAGACTTCACAGAAAGGGTCAGAATGACCCAAGAACTTAAACGCAGGCAAGCATTTGTTCAGAATCTTATCGAAAATTCGATTGACGGCATCATCGCTACGGACGAAAAGGGAAGAATTGTAATCTTTAACCGTGGGGCTACGCAAATATTGGGATACACCGCCGAAGAAGTTATCGGAAAAAGGACCTATCGGGAAATATTGTCACGCGATACAGCCAGATCAATCCGCACCGCGTTCTACACAGATAAGTTTGGACCCCGCGGGAAAATAATTAACATGGAAACAGAGTTTTTGCACCAATCAGGCGAATCCATACCAGTGAGGCTGTCCGGAACCCTGCTTTATGAGAAGAAGAAAGAGGTGGGCAGTGTTGTTTTCATCCAGGACCTGCGGGAGATACTGAGGCTGCAAAGAGAAAAGGAACAGGCAGAAAGAATGGCGGCCATCGGCAGGACCGTAGCAGGATTGGCTCACTACATCAAGAATATCGTGACCGGTCTAAAAGGCGGTGCATATGTAATTAATTCCGCTGTAAAGAAAAAAGACTTAGGCCTTGTTCAAAAAGGCTGGAAGATGGTGGAGCGCAATATCGATCAAATAAGCAGCATTGTCCTTGACATGCTAATATATTCGAGGGAGCGAAAACCCAAGTACGAGATGGTAGATCCCAACTCCCTTGTAAAAGAAGTTGCAGAGCTAATGGAAGAAAGAGCTCGACTTTCTGCGGTAGACATGGTTCTCGACCTGGATCCCTCCATTGGCCCAGTAGCCATGGACAAATCAGCTATCCACAGATGTCTGCTTAATCTCATCAGCAACGCCATTGATGCATGTACTTTGGAGGGGCTTACCAACGGAAGAGGAAGGGTGGTTATAAAGACAGATCGTCCGGCGGGCTGGGGAGTCCGGTTCCAGGTAATTGACAATGGAACGGGGATGGACCAAGAGACTCAGCAAAAGCTTTTCACTGATTTTTTTACCACAAAGGGCTACAAAGGCACCGGCTTGGGACTGCCAGTCACCCAAAAGATCGTTAAGGAACATAAAGGAAGGCTGGAGTTCAAAAGCGCACCGGGCAAAGGGACTACTTTCACACTCCTTTTACCCCAAAGGGACCTGGAGCAGTTGGATGCAGACTCCGAGGAAGCCAGCTCCCCTCTTTCTCAGAAGATGAATTGACTCATTTCCTCCTATGTTGATCTATCACTCCTACAACAGACCCACAGGCCTTCAGCTGTCCCTTATGTACTGGTGGGCATAGCGTCGAACGTGATGCCCGTCAAGGACATGAAACTCCCTGATCTTTCTTAATGTCACAGGAGAGAATACTCCTATGGGAATATATATGATCTGCTTTCCCAGCCGTGCCGCAAAACTTTTGCACCAGCCTGTTGGCGGCTCTGCCGCAACGTACACAACATTGCGCTCCACGCTATAGTCAATGGCGGCCATTAAGAGCCGCTCAGGCTTTGACCTGGCGATGTCGAAGAATGGATCCTTCCAGATATCATATACCCTCATTGGAGGGTATGTAAGCATGAATCCCCCGTAATGGCATTTGGAAATACCAGGTCCTTCCACAACTTCCCCTGCTGGGGTGCTGTAAAATGACATATCCGATTCCTGGTCATGTTCACCCAACCATGTAACCCGCCACGGGTAATTCTCTCGGCCCTCCCTATCAGGTTGATCGGCGTCGAAAATGACTACAACCGATCCAACATTACCCCTCATCGGCCTTTCTTCTTTCACGTATATCTTTCCACTTCCCCATTCTCTGATGGTCTGGCGAATATCAATACCGTCCAACATGGAACGCATAAAAGGCTCAATGCTGGTCAGCTCATCGGTCTTTATTTCCATCGCCTTTTTCTGCAGATATCTTCCATACCCTTCTATTACCACGTCCTCCGGCGGATAGGAGCATATGGAAAATCGTCCGAACTCCCTGCACCACCTTTCTCTTTCTTTTTTCCCGTACCTTCCTCGTGCCGGAACAGGCACCAGCCTTCTCCGCACCGATTTTAGTTTCCTATGAAACCTGATCCTTCTCTGATCCAAAAAGAGGTCTTCAGCCTCAAGCCTTAAAACCGGCATGCCTGGTCGGTCACTTTGCCACGGATATTCGCTCCCTATCTCCCATAGCTCATATGCAAAGTTGTCGTCAACAGCGCCCCTGGCAGCCACCACAAGTTGATAAAAATCGGGAACGAGTCGGCCTGTCAAGAATGCATAATTTCTTGCAAATCGGTTCAAGATTCTGATCTGCGAAGGAGTCAACTCCTCCTTGTTCCTATGCCAGTGTTGCTCTCTAGCCTTTCTTATCAGTTCTTGATGTATCTGCAACCGATCGAGCCCTTCTGTTCGTCCTGAGGATCTGGCCCTCTCGTAAGTGCCAGTAACATAAGGCATCTCTGTCATTAGCTCCCTGCTGGATTCCGCATGAAGATGGGCAATGGAAACAGCCTGGCGTTTTCTCCTCCCTATGACCTGTGTTTGGGGGTATTCCAGGAGCTCCAAAACCCTAGGGGCATGATATAAACCGCCAACGAATAAAACCCTTTCAGCACGCCTACTCAATACTTGCAGATTGTAGGCCATGGTTTTCTCTCTCAAAATATCTTCCTGCGCCGGGATACTGCCGCGAAAGGATTGGAAACATGCTTGGCAATACAAGAAATGGCCTATCCTCTTGACTGCATAAGGATCCGGCATTGCGGAAGGAAAAAGGGGATAGTTCTCCGTGTCACGATCTATGAAATGAATATCAAGGCCGCTTTCCTTCCCTAACCTTAAGGCTTCTACTTGCCCGTCCGTGGGCTCAAGGATCAAGTAAACATAATCGCCGTTCTCCTCCTCGTAATACACCACCGAAAGCAGGGGCAGTCGGTCCACAGCCTGCAGAATTTTCTCTTTCAGGGTGGGTGGATATTCCACTGCAATACAGTCAGGCCTGAACTCTTCGAATTGCCTCCTGACCTCAACAGCAAACTCCATACGATTATGAAGGATGGGAACAAATCGTACGTTTTTCCACTGGATCTTATTGCTCATCGATCATTTCATCTAAAATATCATTAAAATAGCTTGTGGCCCCTTCATCTAAAATCAGCGAAGCAGCTTCCCTCAGGTAGCTTAAAATAACTGCGCCGTCTTCCTTGGCCTGCCCTGGCTGGTCCAAACTTGCTACCCTTTTCATGGCATAACGCGCGATGTTAATGCCGTCGCGCACTGAATATCTTTCATCCGCATCATGTGCCGCCTGAAGAAACTCCACCACGTATTCCAGGATTTCATCGTCTGCAAAGGGAAGATTTTTTCTCAAAATCAATAGCTCCTCGTCCCTTTCGGGGAAGTCAATGTAAATCTGCGGTTGCAGCCTTGAATGAATGTATTCAGGCAATTCAAATGTACTAGCATCGTCATTCATGGTCGTGCATAGGCGGAACTCCGGGTGAGCTTTTATTTTTATGCCGGCCACCACAGATTCCACATACCTGCGGTTGTCCAGCAAGGGTGCCAAAGAAGCCCAGCTTTTCTCACTCATCCGGTTACCCTCATCAATGATTGCAACCCCTCCCTTTATCATTGCCGAGACAATAGAACTAGCCATGTACTTGATCTTTCCCCCCTCTGAGATTACCGGGGTAACAATCAAATCTTCGGGCCTGGTATCCATGGTGGCCTGGAAAAGATACACCGGCTTGCCAAGGCTCCTCGCTGCATGGTATGCAAGGGTGGTCTTTCCCACACCCGGTTTTCCAACCAGTCTAGGGTTCAAGGGAAAATCTTCGTCTCCGAGTACAAGCCACGCGGCTTGAACCTGAGTTACAAGATCCGGCTGGCCAACCCACGTCATGAGAACATCGTCAGGTTCAGTGAGGTGAAGCTCAACACCATCAATAATTACAGTTTCCATTATATAAATTACCTCCCCTTCTTGGGTTCAATCGGTTTGCAATCTAATAGGACTTCAGCTTCAACCAAATAATATGTTGAGCTAACAGCTGGTTGCTGAAGCCCAAACACTAATGAATATTTTAGGCCATAGGATGGAAAAAGCAACGGATATCCAACAGAAGTGGATTATGTGGGGAAAAAATTGATAGGTTAAGTTAACTACCTTCTGGGTTGGCTTACCAATATGTAAAGGAAAGCAGCAAAAGCTGACCTCTCTTTGCACCTTTCACGCCATTTTCTTGGGCAAATTCTTGCTTTGCCAAGGCCCCAGATGCCTCTCTGAGCGGATCTAGCCTCTTGCTGGTTTCTAAAATAAGGTTCTAGTGAAGAATCACGTGGTAGGGCCCCAACATATACCTCGCCCAACCCAGCCTTTACCAACTGGAGGTTAACATTCGTACCACTTAAAAATAATTCAGCAGCAGGCCTGCCAGCCGCTGTCCTCCCCCGTACGATTACTCTTACCTTCTTTCCCATTAGCACCTGCTCAAGATACCGTTTCGCTTCCTTTGCAAGGGGCTGACAGGGAGATACAGGTGAGGGGCCAAGCTCTGGGGCGTCGACATAAGCAAGATCCATCGTGAACACTATGCTTTCATTACGCAGAACCACAGTGTCACCATCGACAACACCAACCACCATACACTCGACAGCGGAAACTGAAGACAATGCGAACAGCATTATGCCTATGCAAAAGTCAATCATTTTTATTTCCAAGGAAGTAGGTTGTGGGCCGGAAAGTCTGTTTCCGTTAGGGGATAGCGAAGGGACTTCAGCCCGCCACTTTAGTAGCCGGGTCCCTTAATCATAATTGAAAAATGGGCAATACCTTTCTGTGTGTTGTCATTACTTCTACCGAAAAGTCCGACTACCGCGTCCCTCAAGCTCCCCCATGCACACAGTTCAAAGCTCACTTTTACCCCGACCATATACTTTGGCTTGGTATCAAGTTTCCCTGTCCCGTAGACTACCGCATCAGTCTCGGGATTGCCGTCCCTGATGGGAAATGACAACCACTCGGCATGGCTACTTTGACCACGATCTCCCCAACGGCTCCAAAGTTTGTAGACTTCGTCCTTCTGGCATTGTAGGTACTCTCGAGACCCAATAAAATCAAGGAGTCCTACACTTAGAATATCCTCTTCAGCCTGGATCTTGGGTATCGAAATGGAGGCGAGGAGGGCTACAGCTATACCAACCAGGATTAGAATTCTACTCAGTTTCGACCACATCTCCGACCCCCCATTCTTATGTTCCGTTTATTTTCGCCTCTTAAGTGTGCAAATGACGTACCATTACTTCTACCTCAGGTAAGGCATGCTAAATCAATAGGTTAAGCTCCATGGCCCCAGATTTGATTCGCTGAGGTGCTTTTCAGTTAATCCAATTGTGCACACTTGTGGTGTTTTTTGTGCAAAGCAATTATGCCGGATTGCCGGCCCA
>QMLZ01000162.1 GCA_003646995.1 Deltaproteobacteria bacterium
GAGAGCGTGCCGATCAATCGCCGCAAATAGATAAACTTTTCCTTTTGCAGAACGATGTCCTCTGGCAGCAGGTTGCTGGCCTGGAGCTCGGGTAGCTTCTCCAGAGGCAACGGTTCTTTCCGTCGTTGACCCTGGCGATAGAAGTTGCTTATCAAGTTATGGGCAATGCGGAAGAGCCAGGCAGCGAAGGAGCCCTCGTGTCGCCATTCAAAGCACCCGATTTCCTCGACCACTTTCAGGAAAGTCTCGGCCACCAGGTCCTCCGCATCCTGAGCCCGGCCCACGCGGTAGCTCACATAGGCATAAAGCCTGGGAAAATAGTGGTCATACAGTTGCCTGAACGCCTGGGGATCTCGCCGAGCCTTCTCCACCAACTCCTGTTCGCGATCAGAGTTCAGCGACCGGCTGTCCATACCCGCTCCCGATTTTGAGAAAAGTGCCTTTTCACTTATAATAACACCAAATCGGCCAGAATACTGCACCGACGGATCAAATCCTAGTGCTAGATAAGGGACGAGTGGTGGCCTGCGGCACCCACGAGTATACACCACGGTAGCACTCGAATCAAGTTTCGGAGACGAGGGAAAACAGGAGAACTTAATGTTCGGTGGGCCTAGACACATGCGACGTATGCTGTCGCAGGAAGAAGAAAGAGCACACGACGCGAGGCGGGCTACTCGCCGGATGCTGGGCTATCTGCGCCCCTTCTGGCCGGCCATCGTCGCCGTGCTCGTGCTGATAGTGCTCAGTTCGCTGCTGCGCCTGGCCGGGCCGTACCTCATCGGTCTGGCGGTGGACCAGTTCATCACCAGGGGCGACCGCGCCGGGCTGACGCGCACGATGTTGCTTTTGCTAGGCGCTTACCTGGGCAACTGGGCAGCAACGGCGGCCCAGTTTTACCTGATGGCCGTCATCGGACAACGAGTGCTGTATCAAATGCGCACCCAGATTTTCGAGCAGATACAGACGCTCTCGCTCAGCTTCTTCGACCGGCGGGAGACCGGCGATATCATGTCGCGCCTGGTGAACGACGTACAGGTGATCAACCGCGTGCTCAACGTCGGGTTGGTGCGGGTGCTGGGCGATGCGCTCACCCTGATCGGGATCGTCGTTGCCATGCTCGGTCTGAACTGGCGCTTGGCCCTGGCCAGCTTCACCGTGCTACCCGTGATGGTGCTGACCACCTCAGTTTTCTCCCGCCGCGCCCGCAAAGCTTTCCGCAGGACGCGGGAGACCATTGGCCGGGTGAGCGCCGAGCTGGAGGAGGGCATCTCCGGCATGAGAGAGGTGCAGGCCTTCAGCCGTGAGGAGGAGAACCTGGCCCGTTTCGCCCAGGCCAGCGCCGCCGACCGTGACGCCAACGTGCAGGCGGTGGGCATCACCTCCGCCTTCTCCCCTACCCTGGACGTGCTGAGCACCATCGCTACAGCCATCGTCGCCGGATATGGCACTTATCTAGCGCTGAAAACTCCGCCCCTGGTCACTGTGGGCGTGGTCGTCGCCTTTCTTACTTACGTGCAACGCTTTTACCAGCCAATCCGCTCCCTGGCCCAGTTCTACACTCAGCTCCAGTCGGCGCTGGCCGGGGCAGAGCGTATCTTTGATATAATTGACACCCCGCCCGACATCGTGGACGCCGCCGATGCCATCGAGATGCCGCCCATCCAGGGCCGCGTCGAATTTGATCACGTCACCTTTGCCTACAAAGAAGATGAGCCGGTACTGGAGGACATCAGTCTGGTGGTCGAGCCGGGGCAGGCGGTGGCCCTGGTGGGACACACCGGCGCAGGCAAGACCACCATTGTCAACCTGCTGGGACGCTTCTACGATGTGCAGAAGGGCACGGTCCGGGTAGACGGCTATGACGTGCGCCGGGTTACCCGTGCTTCCCTGCGTAAACAAATGGGCATCGTCCTGCAGGATACTTTCCTGTTCTCCGGCACAGTGATGGACAACATCCGCTACGGCCGGCTAGACGCCACGGACGAGGAGGTGATCGCCGCCGCCAAAATGGTAAACGCCCACGACTTCATCACCCGCCTGCCGGAGGGTTACCAGACCGAATTGACCGAGCGGGGCAGTAACCTGAGCCAGGGCCAGCGGCAGCTCATCGCCTTCGCCCGCGCGGTGCTGGCCGACCCGCGTATCCTGATCCTGGACGAGGCCACGTCGTCTGTGGATACCCGCACCGAGATGTTGATCCAGCAGGCGATGAGTAAATTGCTCACAGGGCGCACCAGCTTCGTCATCGCTCACCGGCTGAGCACCATCCGCAATGCCGACCAGGTGATCGTGATCGAAAACGGTCGCATCGTCGAACGGGGTACCCACGATTCGCTGATGGCTCGCCGTGGCACGTACTACGACCTGTACATGAGCCAGTTCCGGCGCAAATAAGGCGCCCGGCACTTTCGGAAGTGGCGGGCACCTCTTTCAAAGACCGTGACTCTGGTCACGGTTTTTTCTTCTGTAGCCCGTTTTCCCCCCACCTGTCACGCCAAAATCGTGACCGGAGACTCTTACGCGCGCACGATCCTCGTGGTATCATGGGAATAAATCACGCCGAGGGAAAGGATTCAAAGGTGAAATCACTGCGACGCATGGTGCATTTTGTTAAACCTCACTGGCAGGCCAGCATCCTAGCAGTGGTACTGTTAATGGGTGTGGTGATGGCAGACCTGCTCATCCCGCGCTTGACCCAACGGGTCATTGACGATGGCATAGCCCAGGACAATATGACGGTCATCCTGACCACCTCCCTGATGATGCTGGGAGCAGCCGTCCTCAGCGCTTTGTTCGCCATCGGCAACACAGTGCTATCGGTGCGGGTGGGGCAGAGCGTGAGCGCCGACTTACGGAGCAGGCTCGTCAGAAAGGTGCAGGCGTTCTCCTTTGGCAACCTAGACCGCATCCAGACCGGGCAGTTGCTGGTGCGGGCGACGAGCGACGTGAACCAGGTGCAGTCGATCGTGTTGATGTCCTTGCGCATGCTTGTCCGCGCTCCGCTGTGGATGATAGGCAGCGTGATCATGTTGATTCTGACCAGCCCACAGTTGGCGCTGATGATGGCCCTCC
Source organism: Deltaproteobacteria bacterium (assembly GCA_003646995.1). Next base: position 3,076 of record QMLZ01000162.1, read on the forward strand.
TGGTGCCGCTGGTCTTGGGGCTCGTATGGATCTTTGCCGTCAAAGCGCGCCCCCTCTTTTTGACGGTCCAGAAAAGACTGGAAAAGTTGAACCAGGTCTTGCAGGAAAACCTGGCGGGCGTGCGCGTGGTCAAGGCCTTTGTGCGCGTCGAGCACGAAAACGCCCGCTTTGACCAGGTCAACCTCGGTTTGACGACCCAGACCGTCAAAGTGATACGCCTCCTGGCGGTACTGCTCCCCACGATGATCCTCATCGTCAACCTGGGAGTGGTGGGCGTCATCTGGTTTGGTGGGAATCTCGTCATCGGCGGGGATCTCACCGTGGGCGAGATCACGGCCTCTATCAATTACCTGATCTTCTCACTCTTTCCGATGCTCATGCTGGGGGGGATGATCGGCCCGCTCTCCGCCGCCGACGCATCCGCCGGGCGCATCTGGGAGGTGTTGGATAGCACCGCCGATGTGCAAGATCGTCCCCAGGCACGGGCCTTGCCCAACGTGCAAGGTCGCGTGGCTTTTGAAAACGTCAGCTTCAGTTATGAGCCACCCTTGCGAAGGTTGCCCACAGACTCGGAGACAACAGCGCTTTCGAAGAATGAAAATGCTTCCGCCCTAGAATCTACTCCCGAACCTTCGCAAGGGTTAGTGCTCAAGAACATCAACCTGGTGGCCGAGCCCGGCCAGGAGGTCGCTATTTTGGGCGCGACCGGTTCGGGCAAATCCAGCCTCATCCACCTGATCCCGCGCTTTTACGACGTTACGGAAGGCCGGGTGACTTTGGATGGCGTGGACGTGCGCGACATGCCGCTGCGTGCACTGCGCGCCCAGGTGGGCATGGCGTTGCAAGAGGCGGTACTGTTCAGCGGCACCATCCGCGATAACATCCGCTACGGGCGACCCGACGCGAGCGAAGCGGAGGTCATCGCCGCCGCTCGAGCTGCCCAGGCCCACGATTTTATCTCGGCTTTCCCCGATGGTTATGATACCGTCGTCGGGCAGCGAGGGGTGAACCTCTCCGGTGGCCAGAAGCAGCGCATCTCTATCGCCCGTGCGCTGCTGGTGCAGCCCAAGGTCCTTGTCTTGGACGACAGCACCAGCGCCGTAGATGTGGAGACAGAAGCGAAAATCCAAGCTGCGCTGGATCAATTGATGGCCGGGCGCACTAGTTTCATCATCGCGCAGCGCATCAGCACGGTGCTCAATGCCGACAAGATCGTGGTGTTGGATAAAGGGCAGATTGCGGCCACAGGTACACACGCCGAGCTGATGGCATCCAGTCCCATTTACCAAGAGATCTACCAGTCGCAACTGGGGTCTGGCCCAAGTTCTGTCGAAGGGAACGGAGAAGAACACAATGGCTAACCAGTCAACCGATCATCAAAGCAAGCAACCCATTGTCGCCGGTGGGCCAGGCCCAGGCGGGAGATTCCGGGGCACAAAGATCGAAAAAGCGCGCGACGTGCGCGGGACATCGAGGCGACTGATCATCTACTTGCGACCGTACAAGTGGGCGCTGGTGGGGGTGTTCATCCTCGTGGTGGTGAGTTCGGTGCTGGATCTGATGGGGCCTTTTCTGATCGGTGTCGCCATTGACAGGTTCATAGATCCCAACGGCGTTTTGTTCGGCGACGTGGGTGGACTGCTACGCGTCATTTTGCTACTGGTGGGTGCTTATCTGGCCTCCTGGCTGGCTCAAATCGGCCAGGGCACGATTATGGCGACGGTCGCCCAAGGAGCGATGCGCACTTTACGTCGCGATCTCTTCGAGCACTTGCAGACCCTCTCGCTCAGCTTCTTCGACCGACATCCCCACGGCGAATTGATGAGCCGTCTCACCAATGACCTGGACGCCATCAGTCGCGTGCTCTCCCAGAACGTGACCCAACTGTTTGGCGGTCTGCTCAGCCTGGTAGGTATCCTGGTCATGATGTTCGCGATCAATTTTTGGCTGGCCCTGGCCTCCATGCTCGTCTTCCCGCTGATGATGGGGCTGGTAGGTTTCGTCGGCAAGCGCACCCGCCGTGGCTTCCGCAACTTGCAGATGAGGGTGGGCCGGTTGAACGGCCAGTTGGAGGAAATGTTCAGTGGCCAGCGAGTCATCATGGCCTTTGGACAGGAGGCTTCTGCTCTGGCCACTTTTGACGAGGCCAACCAGGCCGTGCGCGCCGCTGGCATCAAGGCCCAAACCTACGCCATGTTGGTCCCGCCGCTGATGGGTATCTTGAGCAATGCCAACATCGCCGTGCTCGCCGGTCTGGGTGGCTGGATGACCCTGCGGGGTCTGGCCAGCGTGGGTACGATTGCAGCCTTTTACAACTACTCGCGCAATTTCGCCCGGCCGCTGCGCCATTTGGGCGATCTCTACAACCAGATCCAGGCCGCGTTGGCCGGTGCCGAGCGCGTCTTCGAAGTGATTGACGAGCAACCGGAGCTCACCGATGCACCCGACGCCGTCGCGTTGGATGATGTGGCTGGCGAGGTGGCCTTCGAGCACGTGGACTTTAGCTATGTGCCCGGCGTGCCTGTGCTCAAGGATGTTAGCCTGCAAGCGCAGCCCGGACAGACCGTTGCCCTGGTTGGGCCGACGGGCGCCGGCAAGACCACCATCGTCAATCTGCTCACCCGTTTCTACGACATTGACGGGGGCGCGATTCACGTGGACGGGCGGGACATCCGTGCGGTAAAGAAGGACAGCCTACGCCGCCAACTGGGGATCGTGCTACAAGATACTTTTCTCTTTTCAAATTCAGTGATGGAGAACATCCGCTACGGACGGCTCGACGCCAGCGACGAGGAGTGCATCGCCGCCGCCAAGCTGGCCAATGCCGACCACTTTATCCGGCGTCTTCCCAATGGATATGATACCGAACTTTCCGAGCGCGGCAGCAACCTGAGCCAGGGCCAGCGGCAGTTGCTTGCCATCGCCCGCGCGGTGCTGGCCGACCCGCGCATCCTCATTCTGGACGAGGCCACCAGCAGCGTAGACACCCGCACCGAGGTTCACATCCAGGAGGCCCTGCTGCGGCTGATGGAAGGCCGCACCAGTTTCGTCATCGCCCACCGGTTGAGTACCATCCGCAACGCCGACAAAATTCTCGTGATTGACAACGGCCGCATCATTGAGCGCGGCACCCACGACGAGTTACTGGCCCAACGCGGGTTCTATCACAATATGTACATGAGCCAGTTCAGGGGAAAAGCTGCGTAAAGATGAATTCCGACGAACGCCCGCCAACTGATTACCGCCGTTTGCGCAAGCAAACCGAACGCCGGTTATTGATCGCCTCGATTCTCCTTCTGGTGATCGTTGGCGGCGGCCTGATCGGATTGATCTTTGGCCCTGTAGAGATGCTGGCGGCTCTGCCCTGTTTATTGAGCGGAGCAGGTGCCATCTTTGGGCTCTACCTGCTCCTGGTTGTTATCGAGCGATGGATCAACAGGTGAGTCGGAGGGGGTATTGATCCAAGGATTCGTAAAAGAATAACTTCCCGATTTCGTAGGGCAGGTTGGCCGCGACTTTGACAGAACCGGCGGGTCACGGGCGGGCC
>QMLZ01000163.1 GCA_003646995.1 Deltaproteobacteria bacterium
GCGGATTTATGCCGAGTTTTTCCAAAGTAGCGAAAAAGAATTAGATTGGATATCTCTGGGTGGTCAAACAAGAATCCTGTCATCTCATCAATCGCGATTTCCATTCTTTCGGCCAGCGGTCGGCCATGTATAATCCCTTCCACTTCTACGAGTTTTTTTCTGAGGTCATCGTGGATATCCAAGACAACTGCTTCATATAGGTCTCCCTTCTCCCCCCAGTGATAATGCAGTGTGGAGATATCAATTCCAACCTCTGAAGCGATCATCCTTGTGGTGGTCCCATGAAAGCCGTATTGACCGAAAATCTTTCGTGCGGCCTTCAATATCTTGGCTTTCATGGACTCAGGATCTTTTCGCGCCTTTTCCAGGGCAGAGATCATGGAGGTCCCCAGCATTTGATTCCATCGTTTGATGGACTAATAGCGCTTACCATAGTCAATGTCAAGTCAAAATTATTTCTCCTATTCGAGAGGCCTTTCTCACCTTGACATGGCAAACAAAGGCTTCTTGATTACTCCACTGGGCCGATGGGGACAAAAGGGGATGCACCTTAAACTCCCAAGGTTTCTTTCAATTCCTCTTCCACCTCGATTTTGTATTTCTCAGGTTCTTGCCTTATTAGCAAGTAATCGAAGTAGGAACCTGTCTCCGGTGGAGTGTAGCCGGCTTCCAGCATTTTTTCCCGTAAAAAGGCCTCTGCGTTTGCCAGCCATTCATCTATGTTTTGCTCCTTTGTGCCCAATACCTTGGCAACCTGAGCCCTTGGCATCTCCTCCATAAATACCAAGTTCAGGGCCTGCCGCCACTTTGTAGGCAACAACGCGAGCAATCTATATAGGTACAAACGCCTTTCCCTTTCTTCTGTTGGTTCCTCAGGAATTGAAACATATGGGCTTGCAGCTGCCAGATCCTCTATAGTGAGCATCTCATCAGGTTGGTAGAATTCAAATATCTCGTCTTCTGGTACAAACTCTAGAGGGCTAAACCCTTTCTCTAGGACATCCATCCCCTCCTGGGAACGAAATTGGGCTACTTCCTCTGCTATAACTTCAATGGCAATTTGAACTAGCCATGCCTCAACCGAGATTTCCGGACTCCTCTCTTTTACCAATTTGAAAGCCCTGGCCAATGTTTCATCCACAACATCCTCGATCCTCGGATAGTCCGGAGGTAAATCCCCCCTTGCTCTCATATATGTCAGCTCATGTTTCACAATTCTTTGGAGCTGTGGAATATGTTTCTTAATGAGATCATAGTAAATCTCCCTTTCTTGCGCCTCTCCTGACTCACTCGCTGCTTTTAGTCTCCTGAGCTCCGCCCTCCTGGCTTTACGTTTCCATGCATCCTCCTTTTTCACGCGTGCCACATATTTTTCAAGTTGCTCCCTGAGTTCATTCACCGCAGCCTGCAAACACATGTTCAGATCTTTGCCTTCCTCTCTGCATACCAAAACCTTTTTTGGCAGATGCATTCTGAGCGCTACGGAATACAATTTTTTCCGCGCATTACCTTCTATTTGGATTGCAAGCCGCGCCCTGTCCTTCCAAAGCCTCTTTACGAGCGGTTCAAATTGCCTTGAAGCTAGCTCAGTAACTTCATTTTTTAGCTGATCACCAAGCCTTTCCTCTATATTCTTGAAACTAACTCTTGTCCGCAACATTTCCTTTCTCCTTAAATTTGTTCTCAAGATGGCTGCTCATAAGATAATGTGAAAATCATTTGCGTCAACTTTTTGACTTAATAAAAAGTTCATTTTTTTAAGTCTATTCAATCCTTAATAATTGAAAAGCCTTCTAAGGGGGTGATAATATATTTAAACAGCAGGTATAATGTTGGAAGTTCGCGTTGTTTCTTCCTGTCCAGCACGGCGGCTGCACCAAGGTAATAAAGCTTGGTGCTTTCCCTTAACCGCTGGGTTCCCGGGGCCGATATAGGTTATAAATGGAAACAAGACGCCCAACAAAAGACGCCACAGCAAGAAAAGTTTCTTGCCCAGCCTGTGGTACTGTTTATCGCATAGGTGAAGACATCAATGGTAAAAGGCATTTGAAGGCAAGGTGCAAGAAATGCGGCACTATCTTCCCCATTGACGACCCGCCACAGACGAATAAAGAACACTCCCAAGAATCTAAAAGTCAAACTCAAGGCCCCGATAAATCCGATGAGACCGCCCTTAGGTATAAACAGACCCCAGTGCTACAAAGGGAAATACCGCACGGAGGACACGACCCGTTTGCCGTTGTCATCATAATTGTTTGTATCATCGCCATGGTGTTCTTTGCATTCATGGCTTACAAGAGCCTCACCAAGGGTAGCCATTTCAACTCGATAAAACGCCTCTTAAACAGTATGACACAAAAGGGCCTTTTCCTTTCTTCTAAGAAACAGGTTAAACCGCAAACCCATAGGGACTTAAAAAGCCGCAAATATTCTGACTTAATCAATGCAGGTCATAGATATTTCCGCAAGAAACAATACGATAGGGCCATAAAGCTTTACACTGCCGCTGTGGCTGTTGACCCGGATAAAGTTGAAGCTATTTACTGGCGTGCACGCGCGTTTCAACAAAAAGGAGAGACAAAAAAAGCTATTTCAGACCTCCAAAAGGTGATTGATATCAATCCTAATTATGTGGCCGCTTACAACAGCCTTGGATGGATTTATAGTAATTCCCGGGACTGGGATAAAGCTATCACATGCTTTAGCCGGGCCATAGAAATTAACCCCAAGAGCGGTTGGGCGTTCTATAACAGAGGCAGATGTTATCATGCCAAAGGAGAAGAGAAAAAAGCACTCGAAGATGCCAAGAGGGCATGTGATCTTGGCTTTGAACTTGGCTGTAGTGTGTATAAAAAATACAAGCACTAGGCAGCATGGCTGACAGCATTCCATTCTCTATGGGAGGATCCTTCTGATCCTCTTTTTCAACTCACTGGGTTTGTACCTGGCGGCGTAAATGAGGTAGTCGGTAGTGGATCCCGTGAGTCTCCCCACAGCCGGAAACATATTGAAAAGGGTCTTCTTAAAAGTTTCAAAGCTGGGGTATTCAGTGTCCATGTCGCAGTAGTATTCGTAGTCAAGCGATAGGTCGCCAACCTTCACCATTTTACTAATCCCGTATTTTTTTGGATTCTTCTCAATTATTGAGCCCTTTAGCAAAGCAAACCTTGAGGCACCCGCATTAGTAATCTCTTCCTTGAAGGAGTGGAGAAAATGGATGGTTTTCTTCAACGCCGAGGCGGGTTCTTCGGGAAACCCATGAATCAAATGTACCTGGACGTGGATCCCAGCGTCGAAAAGATTTTTCAGTATAACAGGGAAATAGGAGCTGTCAGTGCCCTTGCCCATGGCGTCGAGCGTGCCCTGAGATGCCGACTCCATCCCAAAGCTTATGGCTCTGCAACCTGAGCGAAACAACATCTCCACGAAGTCACGTTGTGCAAAGCGTTTTTCAAGTCTTGCATCAAGGCAATAGGCGATCTTCAAGCCCGCGCTAATCAGGCCCGCTGATACTTCCTCAAGAAACCCTGGATCCACTACGTCCACTGAAAAAAAGAATTTGCTACAGCCGATTTTTTCTTCAATATCTTTAATCACAGAGACTACCTGGTCTGGCCGCATCCTTCTATAATAACCCTCCCGGTGTCCATATGCGCAAAAGACACATTTTCCATAATAACAGCCTCTGGTAATGTCCAGGCATATTATAGGCTCAGGCAATAGATAGCTTTCGATTGCTGCCCATGAATAGTCCAATCGAGAATCAGGTTCCTTGAACCACTGTTGAGGCGGACCCTGGGCATATGTTTGAGCAGCGTCCAAAGACTTTGCCTTTTCATCCAATTCGATACCCCGATCGCAGAGATACTGAAAAAAGGCTTCAGCATCCCCTGGTATCACCAAGTCTACAAATTCGCCGAATCCATCCTCAAGTTCACTCCTTAGGGAAGAGGCGCATGGACCACCCATGATGACAAGCGCACCTTTATTTCTCTGCTTTACAAGTTTTGCCAACGTCAGGGAAGGTAGCAATTGAGAGGAGTATACCACGCTGATACCCAAAACATCGGCCTTCTCATAATCCGGCACTCTCGCTTCAAAGTAGTGAAGGTAAGGATTCAACCGGGCTGAGGATAGGGCCTCCCTGGCTTGAGCTGAGCTTCGGATATCCAACGCAAGCCTTGCTGTAGCATAGCCGACCATGGCAGGATAATAGGCAAGTGAAAAGGCGTGGAAGGCCTTCTCTATGGTCTCATAAGCAAATCTATACCTTGAAATGTCCAAGAAAAGGTGCTCGGTTTTTAATGTCCCCATTGCCTTTAAAAGGCCTTCTGCAAGGTGCTCCGACCATGCTGATGCCCGCTCCAGCTCTATCCTCAATTCATTGGGCAATGAGGTTTCTAGTGCATTCCTTATCCATTCCCTGATTTTTCCGGAAAGACCCAAGTCAACAACATACCTGGTAAATTTCTGGTTCTCATCAATGAACTCGAACCGTCCCTTGCTACCCAGGTGGGAACTCACAGCCCCCTTTATTCTGGCAAAAGCAAGGGGCGGGGTAGTCGGGTCTGCTGATGGTGGGTAAATGAAGAAAAATTTTACCATACAAAAAAAGTCAGGATCTACTTCTGCCTCTTAAGGTCTCTTTTGCTACTATTACCCTCTGAATATCCATGCTGCCCATGACAACCTGCGCGGCTATGGCCTGGCTGTAAAGCAAGCCTATTTCGTATTCCATTGAAAGACCATAGGCGCCATGAACTTCCATTGCCAAAGCAGCGACTCGTTTAACCTGATTGCTCACGAAAAGTTTCACCTCTGCTGCCCGTTTGAACACGTTCTTTCCCTTATCAATCTCAGCACATGCCACCAAAAGGAGGGCCTTCATGCCCTCCACGTTGACTGCCATATCGGCTATCTTGTATTGGGTCATCTGGAACTTATTCCCTATGGGAACCCACCGATGCAGCCTCGCGTTGGAGTATTCAATGGATAGATCAAGCGCCCTTTGTGCAAGCCCCACAAACATTGCCGAAAATAGGACTTTTCCAATTGCCTCAGTATCCAAAAGGATCTCAAATCCTTGACCCACATGGCCAATTACGTGGTCTTGTGGGCAAATATAGTTTTCAAGATAGATGTCGCCGTTATCCAGCCCTTTCCATGAAATGAGGGACTCCCTTTTCCCGCTCTTGTAACCAGCCTGCGACCTATTAACGAGGAATGCAGTGAGACCTGAGGTGGTTTTGGCAAACAGGATAACGTGGTCACAGATCCCAGACAGCGTGATAAAACGCTTTGTACCTGTTATTTCCCACGCTTCATTCTTCCTGACAGCAGATGTGACAATTTGCTTCGGGTCAGAACCAGTATTGGGCTCGGTAAAAGCTAAAGCCCCCATCCTCTCAAGTGAGATAAGTCCTGGCAAGTATCTGTCTTTGAGAAAGTCAGAACCATACTTGTAAAGTGGATAAGCCAACATGAAATTTTCAAAAGTGGGCCAGCCTGTCACAAAACTTCCATAGGAAAGCTCTCTGAGGCCTACGGCCAGGCTCGTGAAGGTGGCATCAGCACCGCCGTATTTCCTTGGAAAAGGTCCCTTTAACAGCCCTACATCCTTAATACCCTTTAATATGCCCTCTGGTATCTGTCCTTCTATTTCAAGCTCTTTCTTTAGAGGCAAAATCTCTTTTCTCACAAATTTTGCCACAGTTTCTTGGACTTGTTTTTCTTCAGGTGACAATGCCAATTCCATTCAAAACCCCTTTGATCCAAACAAGGTTGTTTTCCTCGGCAGATAGCTTAGAAGAACCTCTGGGCTTTTTACTTATTGTGCTTTCGTTTATTAATAACCTTTTGCCGGGAGATCTGTCCAGCCCGTAGCCCTCTCTTATTACTCTAAGTGCTGGGTGCAATTCCCTTCATCCTTTTATCTTAAAGGTCATAACCCAGGCAGCTCCTTTATAACCGAAACTCTGATCTTCACAAAACAGGCCACGCTGTGCTATGTTTTAAATAAATATTGGCCAAATGAGGATAGCATCTAGAGGATGGGTAACACTTTGAGAGAATTTTACGAAATTCAACGATTTCAAAACCCGTGGATAAGGTATTCAGTGGCAGGGCTGACAATAGGATTTATATTATACTTCGTCCCCGGCGCCGTTAAACAGCTTGTCTATGGTGAGCCTTGGGGAAACAAGCCTGTCTCAGACACAACCCTCATAGCAGTAGGCATAATAGTCTTGGGGATTATGCTTGCTTTGTGCTTTTTCTTTTTCAACCTGAGGCTGGTTACATTGGTAAATTCAGAAGGTTTGCGGGTGAGATTGTTTCCCCTCAGCAAAATCATGATCCCCTTTGGCGAAATTGTCCACTGTAAGCCCACGACCTACAACGCAATGGAGGAATTTGGCGGATGGGGAGTGAAGCACGGCAAAAGGGGCAGGGCGCTGACAATTTACGGAAATCAGGCTGTTCAGCTGACCCTCAAGGGGGGCGAGGTATTGCTGATAGGCTCACAACGCCCCGAGCAATTATCTGAGTGTATCTCCTATCACCTGTCAAGACTGGGTAAGAGGAAAACATCGCATA
>QMLZ01000164.1 GCA_003646995.1 Deltaproteobacteria bacterium
CTGCGTCTTTTAAACGCCTGAGATGCAGCAACAGGGCACTCAATCAAAAAGGGACGAGAAATTAAAGGCATACCGAGTTTGACTTTTTTAGCCATAGTTTATCCTCCTTTAGGTTTCCTTATTAGGATTACCTAATTAAAAATTACTTTTTCTTCCAAGGATCGGTGAGCAGTTCAGGTTCAGGAAACCCGTTTTTCTTTGCTTCTTCTCTGTGTTTTTTGAGAAGAGCAAGGTAAGTCTCGGGCTTTATTCCCATTTTTTGAGCCTGATCTGCCTGCCGAGGAGTGAGCGAAGGAGTTTTTGTTCCTCCTATCGTTTGAAAGGAAGGCTTTGACCCTCTTATCTGGCCTACTATCTCCCTTTCTGGGGATGATTTTGATGAGGTTTCCTTGAGGATTTCGTTAACATGCTGACCTACTACAAGGTCTCGACAACGCTTAACGATTCCCTTTTGCATTTTTAGCTGTATGGGCTGGGAATCGATAAGCTTGTCTATCTCATCTTTATATTTCTTGTAGTAAGGGTCATCCTTTAAAGCTTCTTTTTCTATCTCTATTCTATCGTTGGCTTTGTCCATTAAATATTCCATCCTTAAGGCGCTGGCAACTTCCATCTGCTGTTCTACCATAGCGTCTATTATATCCTCATCAAGGGTAGGATATTTTTGCCTCAGCTTCTCTTTCACCTTTTCTTTAGGGTCTTGCCCCCCTTGAGGCTGAGTGTTAACAGAGGCAAGGCGCCTATGGAGGTCTTCTATTTCCCGCTCAAGGGCTTTCTGGCGCTCTATCAGCCGGGTTGCTTCTTGAGCTGAGGACTTCAAAGCCTTAGCCATCTTAAGAGGGTCTCCTTCGTATTTATTAACTAAGCCGGAGAGTTCCTCTTCTTCGGATATTAAGTCCTCTACGCTTTTCCCCTCTTTTTTTGCCCTTTCCTCCAGGGCGGTTCTTGCTTCATCAGCCTCTTGTCCCTGGGTCAGTTTTTCCTGAGTTCCAGGCTCGTTCATTGCTCCTCCTCTCTTTATTTAGGGTGCGTATAATACGCAGTTCCTAAAAGAAAAAAAGAGACACCCCTTGTGTCTCTTTAAGAATCGAATTTCTTCTCTCATCACTTAATACTAACATATGTTTTATAAAATTGTCAAGAATTTTTCTCAAGTTCATCAAGGGTTTCCTTTTTTATCCCCATTCTTAAGGCCTTCTTTCTTTTCTCAGTTAAATTTAAAACTCGACCTTTTCTCATTTCTAATGTTATATTTTTGGGTTTTCCTTCTGATTTTTCTACTCGGGTTACTACGCAGACAAGTTCTAAATGAACCTCGTCTCCTAAGTCATAATCTTCAAGCTCAGGAAGTTGTTCCACAGTGATAGGAAGAGTATGGTAAAATTTTTTTGATTCTCCCTCTGGGCCAACAGTAGAAGGTTTTTCTCCTAAGTCTTTAAGCTCCTGCATACGCCTCCTTTCTTTCTTCAAGGTTATATTCTTTTAGGGCTATGTAATTTAAAAAAGTTATGGGAGTATCTAAAATAGCAAGTAAGTCTTTTATCTGTTGAATAGTCGTGCGCATATTTACTGCATAGATGTTGTTGTCAGGGTGGTTGTAGTTTATCAGGTCTTTTATAAGTTTCCCTAAAACAGCCTCGAGGTGTTCTTTATATTTAGAATAACGAGGGTCGTTCACCATTTCCCGGGCTAATTTTTTAAGGTCTTCTAATTCTCGGGATGTTTCTTTCTGAATAGGTTCGGTTTTTTTAAAAAGCTTCATTGGGTCAAACATCGTCTCCTCCTTCCTCTTGGGTTTCAAAATAATCCCGTTTTATCTTCGTCTTTAGCCACTCAGCAAGCCCGATAGCATTGGTCATCCCGCCTTTGTAGCGAGAATAATATTTGTCCTTTTCCTTAGTTATTGAAGCCACGCCGGCTACTATAAAAACATCGAAACGGCTTTCGAGCTCTCGGATTATGTCGTCTGTAGGAATAATCTGAAGATTCATGGTATAGTCTCCACCCCTTCTGGCATTTCAGGACCTGGGGCTGGCCCTGCCGGAACTGATTCAGCTGAAGGCACTATTGGCCCTGCTGACGGCGCTCCTGCAGAAAATTTCCTCTTTTTAGCTTCTTCTACCTTCCGTTTATAAACATTTTCAATAGCTTGTTCTTGAAGCTTTATTAAGTATTTCTCTACTTCTTCAACTGTAGGCCAAATCTCATTCACCTTTTGGTTCCATTTGTCAGACCAAGATTTTATCAAAATATGGAATAAATTCCAAACAGTTCTTGGGGATTGCTCTAAAAATTGGCGGGATAAAGGGTTCTCGGTTAAAACTTTAATCAGCGCTAAATTTTCACGCTTCTCGTTCAGCTTATCAAAAACAAAGCTCATAGCATTAGGGGTTACATTGGTGCGGAATCTCAATTCTTCAGGGGTTATTTCAAAGACTTTCTTCTTTTCCTCTCCTATAGCATGGCGAAGCTTATAGGTAGCTGTCCCCCTAAATTGGGCAAACAATTGCAGAGTTTGATAAGCCATCTCTTGAAATGAAGGGATAAGGGTCATTATGAAGTCTTTTATGTTTAGGTTAGTCTCTCGTAGAAGAAGCAAAGTTTTCTGAGCTGGCGCATCAGGGTCTGTGGGATCGGCCCGGCCAGAGAGATACCCGGAAGGAGCCCCTGAGATATCATCGGCTATATGCTCATTCAGTTTTAACAAGACTATTAAATCACTCAGGCTACCAGTTGACAAAGAGAAAGCCTCTACTTCGCCTTTCTCAGCTATAAGAGGGTCTCCTATCTTCCAAGTTTTGGCTAAAAGCTGTTGAGCTACGGGTGAATTCGGCGATGTCCTTAATAACGGAGTATTTCGGGTGAAAGCGTTGTCTAATAAAAAATTGGTTACAGAGTTGGCTATAAGGTTGGCTGGTTGAAGAATTTTCCCTAATCCGGGCTGATGCCAGCCGGGCATTTCCTCTGTGATAAACAACGGAATGTAATAAGGCCTTCCGTGCTGGTAGGGATAATGGATAGCCCGAAGAATTACTCTTTTGTCCCGGCAATACCAGACTACTATTCGTTTAGGTTTTTTATTGGGCGATAATTGATAAAAAAGATTACATTCAAAAATGTTAAAGGTTTCGTTCATATAATTGGGGTCTTCGGCCAGCCTTCCTTCAGAGTCAAATGTATAACGAAGTTGCTCTACTTTTTCCTTATCAAAACGGTTTTCTTCTACTTCCTCTAATAGTTCATCCCAGCGATAAACTTGAAGCTCAGCAAAGAATTTGGCTTTCCGTAGCCCTTCTATGCCTTCAGTATTCAGGTCTATGTAAAAGTTTTTAAAGGGAACGTGGTAAAATTTAGGGGCATCGTAAACTACCTCTCTTTTATCCACCATTATATCTATACTCTCTCCGTTGCGGAGCTGTTCTACTAAATGAGGATATCTTTGCTCAGCGTCGGGATAAGTATCTAAAAACCTCTGTAAACCCTTTGGGGTGCCTTCATAAGTCTCTCGCTGCCTTACCCATTCCCGGTCTCTCTCCCATATCAATTTTAAAATTCCGCCATCTTTAAGACATGCTTCGTGAAGGGATTTCTTAAAGGGCGATTCTATGGTTATTTCGGAATCAAATTCGTAGTCTAAAAACTGCTCTTGGGCTTCGGCTATGTCAAAGCCTTTTTTCTGGGCGAAACCAGGACGAGGAGAAATATTAAAAATCGGGTCTGATTCAAAAAATGCTTGAAAAATACGAGATTTTATCCTTCTTATCCGGGAAAGGGTTAAAAATTGATGAAGATTAAAGATTGTATTGGGGTTTTCCCGGACTATGCCCCAGTATTGATTATCGAGCTCTTCCCATCTTGCCTCTGAACCGTCTTTGGCACGCTGAGCCTCTATATGTTCGAGGTTTTGCTCGATAATGTTGATAATTTCGATTTCCTGTTCAGGAGTTAAGTCAATCCGGGGCTGAAACTCTATATCCTGTTGTTCTTTTTCCTCTTGAGAAGTCGGGGTTATCTTATATTCTTCGATTTGAGGATTCTCTTTCATCTGCGCTCCTTTCTAATATAAGCCTCGAGTTGGCTGAGCCGTCATTTTTTCAAGCCTTTCAAGCTCCCGTTCTATTTTGTCTATGGTGGTAAGAGGGTATCTCTGCACCCTCAAAAGTTTATTGTGTTCGGGGCACCAGTGTTTTATTAAGGCATAGTCCCGATAGCGTTCTACAGTCTGGACTACTTGGACTTTATGAGGCCGGCCATATTTTCCTTTTGGACACCAGCCCCAGAGCCGGATATGTTTATAAACGTTACGGTCTCCTTTTCTCATTTCTTTTTCATATGTTTAAACTTCTCGTGAAGCCTTTTTACTTTTTCTCTTTTCGCACGAGTATCAGAGCAATAAACTTTCCCGGTGATTTTGTTCTCTAAACAATACTTTTTCTTCCCTTTAACCGTCTTTGTAAATCGTTTATAAGGCATTATTTCTTCTTCCTCCTCCCCTTATAGGGATGTTTCGGGGATAATAATCCTTTCTTTTTGGCCTGCCCTTTAAGCCATCCGCTGAGCCGCTTGGGCGTTTTTATGCCGTCTTTGTGTTTTTCTAACTTTCTTAAAGTTGCACTAAAACCTCGTTGACCTGCTGTTTTTATGGCGGCTGGAAGAAGTTTTCCCCGGGCTACATTTGCCCTTCTTTGCCTTTCTGCTGTGGTTAATCTGGGAGTATGACGAGTATGAGCTTTTACTCTTATTCCACCTTTTCGGATAAAGGATTTTACCCTGTATTTAGCCATCTTCTTCCTCCTTCCTCCAGGGTTTTCCGAATAACGAATCAAGACAGATCGCTATTATCATAAAGATTATAAACATGTATATCATTTTTTCTTCCTCAAAAAGTTTATAATTCCGTGTTGTTTTGCTGGCTGTATCCGGGGTGCGTGTAGAACTTTCACTATGTCCTTCGCCTTCTCTAACATAAAAAGAGAAGCCATTTCATTAGATAAGGCGGTGGATTCTTTTTTTATCCCTACCCCTTTATATACTCCTCCAGACACTTTCATGGTAATAATCAAAGTCAGTTCTCTTTCTTGACCGTTATCCATACATCACCTCCAGCCAAATCCCACATTTTGCGGGGTTTGTTTAATAGGTTGATAAAGTCGCATTCTTTGCCTGGTTATGATTGGATGTAAAATCCCATATACTGCCAGCATTAGGGAGTCAGCTTTATCGGGGCTCTTAAGCCCTTCTTTCCGCATTTCTTCTTTTGAAACGATAGCCTTTTTGCCTTTGCGGTATTTAAAACGGATAGTCAGAAGTTCGTCTATAAGCTCTTCGTCATCATAAATTTTTAAGAGTTGCTTTTCTATGAGCTCCCGGAGATAAAAATAAGTCTCAGCCCGGGCATCTGCATAAAAATCAGGCTTTTTGGGTTTTGCATTGGCGTGAAAAGGAATAACAGGGACAAATTCCTCTTTACAGCTTGATATCAATCCGTCTCCATAGCCTCCGTCAGCGTCCACCACTCCGTAATCTGCCCTTATCCTGCGTCTCAAGCCCATATAATGACCGAACTGCCAGCGAGAATCTTTTTGTTTATAGGCTTCTACAAATAGTTGTTCCCACCGTCCGTGAGAGGTGTCCCGGATAGCCGTGAAAACTGTCCGGTCTTCTCCGTATAAAGCACAATCCACGCCTATAATTGTCTGATGGCTTTCCCTGGGGAAGCGAAGCCTTCGGCTCTTGTCCAGCATCTCCCAGGTAAATAAATAATCGTCTCCTTGGGATTCTTCCCAAGAATTTAAAACATACCGCCGATATTGATTGGGCGCTTCTTCTTTCATCCGCTCTATATCTTCCAGAAAGTCTCGAGGAAGATTGTCAGCGTTATCGTAAGTAGTAGCTTCTATAAGCTCATATTGGTCGGAGAGTGGGTTGTTTTTCCAGAGCTTCCATATCCAGTTGTGTCCGTTAGTATTCGCAGCAATACAAATCTGATGATAGGGAGCGCCTTTCCTTCTTATTCGGCCTCTGAGCATCTGGAATTGCTCGTCGGTTTCGAATTCCTCCGCCTGTTCTATAAAAACTGCTGATAAGTTCACATTTTTTAAGTTATTATGGGTAATTTCTCCTCCGTGTCTGAATGAGATAATTGAGCCGTTAGGGAAAGTAAAATTTCTATCTGAAGGGATTTCTTTATCAAAGTAAGTTTGGAAGTCTCTCATAGTAGAGTCTCTTAAGTCCACAAACTCTTTCCTGATAAACCAGACGTATTGATTGGGATGTTGCTCGCAGTAAAGCCACGCTTTTAGAAGAAGCATAAAAGTTTTTCCTGAAGCCCACCCTGCTACAAATGCCGGAAAACGGGCTTTACTGAACAGAAACCTGTCTTGAAACGGTTTTAGTTTTATCTTCAGAGTCATTTGGCCTAACTATTACTATTTTTGTCCCCTCGCCCTTAATTTGACCAGAGTGTTCAAGAGCTTGTTTTTCCACAAAACCGTGATTGCATTTTAAAATTAGAGCAGCGATATGAGGATTTACTTTGTTGGCTAAGGATAAAACCATAAGTTTATGTTTTTGAATTGACTTCAATTCTTTA
>QMLZ01000165.1 GCA_003646995.1 Deltaproteobacteria bacterium
GTTGGCAGGATCATCCAAGTCGATCACGCCATCATTGACAAGTTTCTCAACTTCTTCAACAGAAAGCCGTTCAGTGGTAACCTTGGACACCACGATGGAATCAAGGGAGACCTGGGTGATAACTACTTCCTTTTCAGCAAAATACCCATTATCATCCACGGCCCTTACAATGAATTTATTTATAGCGTTCTTCATAAGGGGCACATTTTCAAAGGCAAATCGTCCATCTTCGTTCGCGAGAATTGGCCCGGCTTGGTAAGGCCCAGTCAAAAATATCTGCGTCTCCCCCAGCGCAATAGAGCTGTTAAGTGAGGAGGCAAAAATAGTAAGCAGAAATAGGGCGCAAAACCATACCTTGAGATGATCGAAAGATTTATTGGTCGAAAGTTTCATCTGACAAATCCTTTTCTGAACTATTTAAGGTGGCCTGGTTTACAAACTTTCCTCTTCTTTTATCTCTAAGATGGTAACCCCAAAATTAGACATTCCTCTTGTGATTTGAAAGCAATACTCAGCCAAAGTACTGGGATCTCTCCATCTCAGATGAAACTGGATAGTCCGCCTGCTTACGTCCTCTTCTGTGGGAATGGCAATGAACTGGTTATTAGAGTCTGGTAAAAAAGTTACTTTTCCCCGTGTGGCAAAGCGAACTATCTCCATTTCCTCAGGATTAAAATTCAGCCGTCCCACAACAGGGAGCCTAAAATAATCCCATCCTTCAATCGTTGATACGATCATAGTCTGTTGAAAAGGCAGCTCTAATTCAATGTCATATGGGTTTTTCAGACCTTTTCTTAAAAGCCATGCCGTAGTGAGCAACTCAATGTCACTGCTTGTCACCATAGTTCCTGAAAGTAGGTTGTTAAGCTCTGTATTTCTGAGAGCAAATAGGTCTCCAGATTCGTAATCTGCAAAATAGAACGTCCCATTCAGATCAAATTCCAAGCCAGACCATCTTCTACCGGGAGTGTATATTATCCTAGTCATAACTGGCTGATGAGTCTCGCCGTGGCTCCAAATAACGTATATAGAATCTTCATCTGACAAAAATATCCGGTTTTCTTGATCAAACTCCATGTCAGTTGGTCCGGTAAACTTGAAATCTGACGATTTCACAAACTCTTTGCCCACCATACGATTCCTGTCAAAATCTGGATTCTCCTCCAATAGGTGGATTGGAACTCTGAGTATTCGTTTCTTTGGACCACCTGATGCCGAATAGTCAATATCAGCGATGAAGAGATCTTCCTGAAGCGATCCCGAGGAAGGATCATAGAAGGAGCCAATTGCCATGGCTACTGGTGTAGCAGGTCTTCCAAACTGTAATAATAAGCTGTAATAGTTTACATTTCCCACATACTCTCGTTTCATATCTGCTGAAGGATCAAAACGAAATAGCCTGCCGCCAAACCGAACATTTGAATTATAATTATTGGTATAAAGCCTTCCCTTCGAATCAACGGCTAGCTGTTCCGGAGGAAAACCACAAACAGTTTTCTCTATAACCGCCTCCATCTCACTGGGATATTGCAACTTTATGTAACCTAAGTGAGGATTGTCTGACGATATTCTCTTCTCCGCTGAATAAATTCCATTCATTAATTTAATATTAGGGTTTGGCTCGATAGCAAAAGGATCTATAGATCTAGTTTGATAAGGTATCATAAAGCAGTGACTAAACTCACTGCTCAATACGGAAACGCTATTCAAAAACACCAGAAGCTGCTCTTGAATCATGTTTATCGCACCAAAGACTTCAAATGCTGCATCCACCTTAGCCATACTCAAATCTGCCTCATATTTCTTATGAGGTTCTTCTTTTTTCTCAAAAAGAGTTTGCTTTAATCTTGCCTCCTCATTTGTGCAATGATCTAACTGCTTTTCTACCATGTCGATCTTGTTCATATATTTAGACCTAGTATATTCGAACTCAGTCAGATCAGGCACTGACTTGTGAAGCAGATCATCGTACCCTTTATACAGACTTGAGAGTTTCTGATCCATTACCTCGTTTGCCATTTCTAACTTTGCCATCTCAGCATTTTTCAAAGCCGAGATTTTAGCTTTTGCCTCTTGATGGGTGGAGAATGTTACAACATAATTTTTTTCAATCCCATCTTCGTAGAACTTGAAAGACATTTTTGACTCCACACCCTCTGGAAAATCTTTTAGATCTTTACTCATAAATGTTTCCATATTTCTTACTGCGTCCTGTGCGTACTCATATTGGGTTTTCAACTGTATTATTTGTTTTTTGGTATCAACGATGTCTACTATGTCTTTATACATACCATCAGGAATAGGCTCAGAGGCGGGTATTCCTAAGGTTTGCTTAGCTTGGTTGTACAAATCAGAGTTTGGATTTTTGATATCTTCTGGATTTTGGGCCGATGATAGGAGTTCATGAAGTTCTTTGTTAGCTTTTATTCTGTCACCGTTTTTCCTGAAAAATTCATCTTGTTGCTGTTTAAATTCCTTTTGGTATTTTTCTAGGTTTGTTTCAAGGACATCGATATTGTGATGTTCCTTTAGGAGATTGTATGAGGCAATGGCCATTGGATCATCTGAAGAGATGTCCAATTCAAAGGCCCTCGAAAAATAATCGTTTTTGACAATTTCTCTTACCTGTTCCAGCTCCCATTCGCCAAGGGCGGGAGTAAAAGAAGGAAGAAGGCTTGTCCAAGTGTCATATCCTTCTCCTGCCGAACTCTGCTGGATAGCACTGTGGTCAAACATAACACCAAGATCAGGTTTTCCATCCCCATCTCCGTCATAGTTTAAATCAGCGAGGGTGTATGCTGACTTTCTTAGGTATTGGATACAGGCGATGCGGAAATAGTTCATGCCAGGAGTAAGTGCACTAGAAGGGATCACAAATTGGAGTTTGCACCTAGGATCTCCCATTGGGAAGAGCCGCGAATAAATCTCCTTGCTTGCGCCTGATGTGTTATGTTTGCAATCTGGTACTACAGTTAGCTTTGCTGGTACGTATTGTCCCCCTCCCTTGCCAACAGAAAGACACTGGCTATCAGGAAATTTGTAAAGAAGGTAGGCGTAATGGAAATACTCCGGCTTAATACCCCACTGGTGAACTCTATCTAATGTTTCCGGATTGTTCATCACGTCGCTGGTGGGCAGAGGGATTGACTCATATCCCATTAATTCATTGAAGCGCTGAAGTTCAGTGTTACTTCTGTTAAATGTGATTATTAGGTTCCCTTGCTCGTCTAAATAGCCGCTTTCTATAATTGGTGGTAAAGGCTCTAGAGCCTGAAATGTGGCTGCTGATATCCAAGCAAGCAAAACCTTCTGGAAAAGTGTAGAAACAAAGCCCTGCATAGCAGCAGCTGCCCCCATGAGGACACCTGTCAATGCACCTTGGACTCCACCGGTTCCACCACCTATAGTAGCTGTAAATATTAGATTAGCTTTTATGGAAGAAATAAAACCTCCGATACCTGCAGTAACTGCCTCTGTGATTGCACCTCCAGCGATTTCTTTCCATACCTTTTCAAAGGTTTTCCCTTTTCCTAGTTCCCTGTGAAATGGATCATTGGTAGATATGGTCACAACTACGCCCTGTGGGGGATCAGCATAGGCTGGTCTGGGTGAAAAAAAGTCAGAAAGAATTCCCTTTAGAGTTTCTAAAACAGTATGGGTTAGGCATAATGTCCTGTTGTTCCCTAGCGAAAAGGCAAAATCGGAGGTGTTGTTGTCTGTAGCTGATGCATGAGTTACCAAGAGAGATTCATAGTCGATTCCTCGCTCCTCTAATAATCTGGTTATGGAAATGTCTATCATTTCATAATTGTAAACAAAGAAACTGGCAATGAATAAGAATGTCTGAAAATGATTTAGTGTTGTATCTGGGGTAATCCTAGGAGGAGCCGGATTTAGAGTTCGACCATGATTAAAAAGGACTATTGCCATGGCTGACTCTGGATTAGCAGGGTCTGACCATGCCTTGTTCACAGCACTCTGAAGACCGGTAACTACCCTGGCCATGGTTAGCGGCCCACCTACAAAACTAAATCCTTCGTTAAGGGCCCATACCAACTCTCTCAAAGTGGTTGATCGTCTCTGAATCAGTCTCTTAGCATGTTGTTCTACTCCAAAGGGTGTCAGACTTAGCATACCATTACCTTTAACTTTCGGGTTTAACTGCTTGCCCGACTCGTTCAGAACCCCTACCTGTGTACCTCCTACAACTATCATAGTATCCCTAATGACTGCCTTAGCCTCTTCCAAACTCATCCCTTCTCCTGAAGTAGCAATCTTTCGGTCCAAAATACTGGCTACTGTGGTCGCTAAGGGGAGTTGGCCTGGGTAACTGGGAGTATATGTTAGTGCTTTGAGTTCAATTGGATCAGACAATGTAATAGACTCACCTGAACCAACAGCTATATCCACTGCCTGATATTGGTAATTATTTACGGTGATTAATAGAGACTGTTGGCCTTCAGGAACGCCCATAATCGTAAAGTGTCCATCTGGCCCTGTGAAAACATGGATTCCTGTTCCGTTAATGGTGACCAATGCATTTTCGATTGGCTGGCCAGTAAACCGGTCTTTTACCTCTCCGGAAATAACGTTAACAGCCTTTTCCACAGTAAAACCAACGACAGAAGCTATGGTTTCCCCATTTATTGTCATTTTGACCCTGTGTATTCCAATATCAGCCTCACTGCTCACCTCAATGGTAGCAAGGGCTTCTGTTTCAGAAAGGATGTCAAGATCTTTGACCACTATTCCTTTTCCAAAGTCGGCCGTTGTAACTCCCTGTTGGAAATGGGTATTAAAGCCTTTAATATTGATTGACTTGGTCTCCCCTTTGTGGACACTGGAAGGACTAAGGCCAACGATTAGCATTGGTGGGCGATTGATTAGCTCCGTTGCATCACCAAACACCGAACCGGATATCGTTTGGGTTTGAAAAAAGGTGGGAGATTGCGGCGGATCGATAACAAGATCTATAACGCGAGGTGGAGAGGGTTCATCGACAACATGAATATTAACGTTAGCATAAGCTATATGTTTGCCGTCTGAGACCGAGAAGTCAACCTCATAGTCCCCAGCCTGCTCATAGGTTGGATAGAAATAAAATGTGTGTTGGAATTCATCAAAATAAGAATTGGGAAGGTCAAGATTAACCACCGAGTATTGTAGAGGATCATTGTCAGCGTCCTCAGCTTCGACCTTTAGTATAAGAGTTTCTCCTTCTTTTATTGTTTGGTCTTCTATCTGGGTAATTTGTGGGGGGGAATTGTCACCTGTGACTTCAATTGTAACAGTTTTTTGAGCTAACCGATTCTCTAGTCTGGCTTCAAACACAACAAAGTAGGAACCCTCCTGACTGAGTACAGGGGTAAAGGAAAACGTGCCCGGTTTCAAAGTAGAGTTAGGCAGTTGGGGATAAACTGAGAAGGTAGCTTGTGGATGGTTTGCCTCTAGTGAAAAGGTGAGCGTTTCACCAACAGAAACTTGATACGAATCTTGGGGTGAAAGAATTGTCAACACAAAGTCTTCGTCTAACACCATAATACTATATTCTTGGATATCTTTAGAACCTTCAGGATCCGTCGCTTCTAGGGAGACGAAAAAAGTTCCAGGTTCCGATGGGATCCATCTAATAAAGGCCTCTGTTTCCCCAGTATCAGTAGTTTGAGTTTCCTCAATGGTCATTCCAGAAGGGGATTCCAAGAAGACAAAAGAAATTGGTTGCCTTTGATTATCAAAAGCTCTGATCTTATACTCATAAAGTTGATTAACTTTTGCTGTCTTAGGTGGGATACTGGTTATGACAGGTTTGTCATTATACTCTAGAACGTTCAATACGTATTCCTGAAGCGCATATTGGCCTGCTTGGTTTGTTGCTCTTATTCGAACAGTATGCTGGCCAATTTGATGGGGACCAGGATTCCAGGCTAACAGATTATCCTCATGAAACATGAGACCACTTGGGCTCTCTTCTAAGTTCAAAGTTATTGGTCCCCCATCTAAGTCCTCTGCTAAGACTTGATAGTAATACCATAATCCTTCTATTGCAGTGGTGGGAGGTGTCGACCTAAAGATTGGCCCTTGTGGGGCATGTAAGATACCTAGGACATTTAAAGAGTATTGGAATCTTATGTCTTCAGGATAAGTAAACTTGACCTCAAAAGTTATACTTTCTCCTGGGACCAAGTTGTCGCCCAAGGACGCAAGGGCCAAGTCCTTTCCATCCACATCACCATCCTTGTCCCAGTCGCATGTGCAGTGTCCCTCACATGGGCTTTTGCCAAAGTTTGAGGCAAGGGTGCTCACTCCTGCATCTGACCACTCATAGTAATATTTTCCGTAAGGTCCTACTAGGTATCCACCTAAGGCATTAGGCATCTCAACATCTTCATAGGATGCTCCTTGGATATCGACTATAGCGTGCAGGGGGAGATGGATAGTCTGAGTGGAAATGTTGGTTATGGTGATATCCGCAGTACTGGTGAGGGTCCTTGTAACTCTATTGAGTGTTGACCTTTCGTTGGATGTTGTAATCTGAACA
>QMLZ01000166.1 GCA_003646995.1 Deltaproteobacteria bacterium
CCCCTTGCTGACCGACTGGATACCAGCTCGAACGATTTCAGCCACAAACGCAGACGTGTAAAGCACTAAACCCACTAGAAGAGCAGCGAACTCAGGGCTTATACTGATTCCACCTTCAAAGTTAAATCCCCTCAATTTTGGAATGCTCATTGTTAGTGGCGCGCCACAAAGCCACCACACGAGCATTGGAAGAGCTATAACCACTGTGATTGAGACGCGTAAATACGGAAAAAGCTTCCCACTCTTTTCATGACGTTTTCTAGCCCATCTACGCAAAACTAGGGCCAGTATACAGGCTACTAAGAAGGCAAATACTACATACTTGTACGCTGGGTCATATTTTGGTATGGGGAAAAACATACCTCTGTTGCATAAGAAAAATCCAGCTACAGGAGACATAGCTTGTCGAGGTGATGGAAGATTTTGGTAAAAAACAGCGTACCAAAAGAACAACTGCAACAACACAGGCACGTCTCTCAAAACCTCTACGTAAACGCCTGCTAGCTTTGCCACGATCCAGTTCTGCGAAAGACGAGCAATCCCCACCAAGGTACCAACAATCACGGTTAACACAATTCCTATGAAGGATACCTCTAAGGTATCAATAAATCCCACCATCAGAGCATGAGCATAGGTTCTGGTTGCAGGATGTGGAATGAGAGACTCTGTGATCCTGAATCCAGACTGTTTTGACAGAAAGCCAAAACCCGTGGCTATGGATTGCCTTTTAAGATTTGCATGTATATTAAAGAGCAAATAGTAGCCTAGTACTCCTAATATAGCCATAAATGCCACTTGGTAGATAACCGCCCTCTTTCCTTTGTCATACCAAATCTGCCGAAAGGGTGTACTAGCGAGGCGAAATTCAGCACTGGCTATAACTGGGCCTTTAGGTGTCATACTGGTTCCTTTTGTATTTGGTAACTATATAATCATGGCTAATTATTTAGGCCAACCTGTACTGCTCAGGCTAAGTAAGATGCCAGTCCTGGACGCCTGCTGGATCTGGCATCTTATGTCACGTAGGTATCAGTGAAACGGGGGCGAATACATAAGGCCCCCATTTGTCCACAGTGCATTTAATCCTCGCTTAAGCCCCAGAGGTGTATTCACACCAACATTACGCTCGAAAATCTCGCCATAGTTACCCACCTGTTTGATAATGTTATAAGCCCATTTATCGCTTAGCCCGAGATCTTTTCCTAGGCCTGGAATAACCCCCAAGAACCGTTGTACTCTTGGATCTTTGCTCCTAAGCATTTTATCAACGTTCTTGGATGTAATCCCCAGCTCTTCAGCTTCTATTAATGCATACACACTCCAGTTGACAATGTTTGTCCATTCCTCGTCCCCCTGACGGATAACGGGGGCGAGAGGCTCTTTGGTGATGGTTTCGGGTAGGATTATATAGTCTGAAGGGTCTGGTGCCATTGATCGGGCAGAGGCCAGTTGGGATCGGTCTGTGGTAGTGCAATCACAACGCCCTGCAAAAAAGGCCTTATAGAGTTCGGCGGCATTTTCAATGACAACAGTCTTGTACTTCATTCCATGAGTCCTGAAAAAGTCAGCAGTAGTCATTTCTGTGGTTGTCCCTGGCAGAATGCATATGGAGGCCCCATCAAGTTCCAGCGCACTTTTGACTCCCAGCTTTTTTGGAACCATGAATCCTTGTCCATCATAGAAAGTGGGATGCGCAAAATTGAGGCCAAGGGCAGTGTCTCTGTGTAATGTATGGGTAGCATTGCGACACAAAACATCAATTTCGCCCGATTGAAGGGCAGTAAAGCGCTGGACGTCAGTTAAGGCGATAAACTTGACCTTGCTTGCGTCACCAAAGACCGCAGCGGCGATGGCTCGACCTGTATCTACGTCAAGCCCCCGCCATATACCTTTTGAATCTGGCATACCAAAGCCCGGTAAATTACCACTAGCACCAACTTTTACAAAACCTCTCGCCATTACTGCATCAAGGGTTTGGCCAGCAGAGGCTAGACTAGTAATACTGAAGAAAATGAGTGCCACTGCTACTGAGAAAAACTTCTTGGGTCTCATCTCTCGTTCCTCCTTTAACGTATAATTTTACCCTCCGTTCTTAGTCATAAACCGGAAATGCTTTACACATCTCAGAAACATTTTTCGCTACTTGATCCAGCACCTCCTTTCTGTTGAAATTTACCAGCGCGCTATCAATTAATTCAGCGATCTGGCTGACTTCTGCTTCTCCCATTCCCCTAGTGGAAATAGCAGCAGTGCCCAGTCTTATACCACTAACTGAACCTGGGTTATCAGCGTCCCTAGGAATTACATTTTTGTTAGTAATTATTCCGACTGATTCTAGTATACGTTCAGCGTCATTTCCTCTTAACCCTTTTGAGCCTACGTCAACCACTACCTGATGGTTTTCAGTTCCACCAGTCACTACCCTGTATCCCCTTGCCCCCAGCTCCCTGGCCAGGCATTTCGCATTCGCAAGGGTCCTCTCTTGGATGTCTCTAAATTCTTGTTCCTCCGCAAGTTTAAAAATAATTGCCTTTGCTGCAATGAAATTGACTGCGCTTGTGCCTTGGCACCCTGGAAATACAGTTTTGTCAATCTTCTTACCGTATGGTTCTCTGCAAAGAATTACCCCACCCCGACCTCCCATCATCGTCTTGTAGCAAGTAAATGTCACGAAATCGCAATGTGGCACAGGGCTGGGGATCACCTTGGCAGCAATAAGACCTGCAATATGAGCCGCATCAGCAAAAAGGTAGGCAGAGACCTCTTTGGCTATAGAGGCCATGGCCTCGTAATCTATCAGCCGGGGATATGAACTCGCTCCAGCAACAATCATTTTTGGTCTAAACTCCCGGGCAATCCGCCTCACGTTGTCATAGTCGATAAGCTCAGTTTTCGGATCTACGGCGTAGTGGCGGAATGTAAAGCACTTGCTGGTTATAGACGCCTTATACCCATGAGATAAATGACCTCCGTGGGACAGGCTCATCGCAAGAATCTTGTCGCCTACTCCAAGAACAGAGAAATAAACAGCAAGGTTAGCAGATGTTCCACTATGTGGCTGGACATTTGCGTATTCCGCTCCAAAAAGGTTTTTCGCCCGGGAGATTGCTAGACGCTCTACCTCATCTACGTACTTACATCCCGCATGAAATCTTCTCCCTGGGTACCCCTCGATGGTTTTGGTATTTAATATTGATCCCATGGCCTCCATAATAGAAGGAGGCGCGTGATTCTCCGCAGCTATAAGGTCTAAGGTGTTTTCAATCCTTGCACGCTCGTTTTCAATCAACTTGGCTAACTCAGGGTCATCTTCGGATACATGAAGCATTGTCTTTCCCCCTTTTGGAATGGATAATAGGATGTTTTAAGGAGATAAATAAGACAGAAGGTTCCCTATTGGGTTGGTGCTAGGCTAGGCATAAGTACCCGATTTGGATTCCCAGCAAGCAAAAAGCAGCGTAAACAAATCTCAAAAACCACCGGGATTTACTTTCCATCGCACAGTAGATGCATAGGCCAACAAGAAAACCTTCTTGATAATACTACAACAGCAATCTCTGTACCATGAATGTTAGTAATATGAGAGTGAGGGTTTAACATACACTGTTTTTGTATTAGGAATACTCCTATTTTCAGGAAGTTATCAATACAAACTCAATACTTCACTCTTAGCGATCTTGCGTCCGGAATGGGTAGCACACCAAAGTAATATTTTTCATTTTTGAAAAATATTATGGACGCCAACCTTTAATTACTAGGTATAACTTTTGCTTTACGCTCAATATTGTCAATAATGAGAACGATCTAATTTTAAATTATCAATAACGATAATAAGACATGGCCGTAAACGGCATTGATGATATTGTTTATATATGCTATCGTAAAATAAAAACACGTTGCCAACCATAACGACCTGTAACAACGTATTATTATCAATATTAACAATAAGGCCATACGCAGAATGGGAAAACTCAGATCAATACAGGATGTGGCTCAGCACGTAGTCAGCGCGATAGCAGCCGCCATGGGAGTGGATGTGGCGATAATAGATGAAGATTATAATTTGGTGGCTACGAGCAGGACATTCCTTGAAAAAAGGGGTACGGATATTAATAAAAAATTTATAAGGGGCGTGATTGAGAGAGAAGTGTTCGTTCTTCCAAACCCGGGGCACAACCGGCTATGTGAGGGCTGTCATTATGAAGGTAACTGTCCCGAGACAGCAGAAGTACTTCGCACTATCCAGTACGAAGGGCGGGTAATCGGTGTGATGTTGATGATAGCATATACTCAGGCCCAGAAAGAAAAGATTCTCAACAACACCTCAGAGCTGTTGGATTTTTTGAGGGAAATGGCCAATCTCACTTGCAATGAAATAAAGCTGCGAGAGGTTCTGGATAAGGAAAAGGTAATTAGAAGACATCTAGAGACCACTATAAATTTCGCAGACAATGGAATAGTGGCCGTCAACCGGAAAGGTGAAATCATTCAGATAAACAATCAAGCAGCTGAAATCCTCAAATTAGATAGAAAAGATGCCATGGGGATGAGGCTTCAGGACCTTCTACCGTACAATGACTTCAGGAGTCTGGTTGAGGAAGGCAGGAGAATAAAGCGAAGAGAAGTTGTAAGTTCCTCGCCTATGGACTGCCACTGTCTGCTATCTGGTAACCCAGTAATGATTGATGGAAATATCGTTGGAGCCGTTATCAGCATCAAGGATATCAAGGACGTGCGTTCGGATATATATGAGTTTTCCGAAAAGCAGATTGAGTACACGTTTGATGATATATATGGAACAAGCAATGCTATCAATATCATTAAAACCTATGCACGAAAGATTGCACTGAGCGATTCTACAATATTGATTCAAGGAGAAAGCGGCACAGGGAAAGAACTCTTTGCCAGGGCTATTCATAGTTATAGCCATAGGAGAGGGTATCCCTTTGTCCCAATTAATTGTGCTGCCATTCCTGAATCTTTGTTAGAAAGTGAATTGTTTGGATACGATGAAGGGGCCTTTTCAGGCGCAAAAAAGGGTGGCAAACCTGGTAAATTTGAAATGGCGAGCGGGGGAACTATTTTTCTTGATGAGGTGGGCGACATGCCCTTGCACATGCAAGCGAAGCTTTTGAGGGTCCTCCAGGAAAAGCATATTGAAAGGATTGGCGGGATGAAGTCTATCCCGGTGAACGTCAGGGTTATTGCGGCGACGAATAAAGACATACACGCGTTGGTAAAAAGTGGAGAATTCAGAGATGATCTTTTTTTCAGATTAAACGTCATGCCACTGCATATCCCGCCACTGAGGGAGAGGAGAGAAGATATAGTTACTCTTGCTGACTATTTTTTAAAAAGATATTGTGAGAAGTTTGGTAGGGATATAAGAGGCTTCTCAAGTGAGGCAAGTAAATTATTGGTGGCATACCAATGGCCAGGTAACGCAAGGGAACTGGAGAATGCGATTGAATATGCCGTTAATGTTGAAACAGGAGATTTGATTACAACAACCAGTCTACCTTCCATAATTTGTAAAGAACAATTTGACCACGGCTCAGGAAAGTCGTTGGCCGACATGATCAGAGCCTATGAGAGGCAGATTATACAAGAATCACTGGCACTTCATGGGCACACAGTCCCAGGTAAAAAGAAAGCCGCTAGAGAGTTGGGTATAAGTCTCCCCACCCTATACAGAAAACTTGGCCGGGGCACATAGTGCACGTTCGAGGGTCGGCTGATTTGTAAAGAGTTGGCTCTCTGTGATCAGCACAGCATTAAAACGGTGTGCTGGATAAGGTAGCTT
The DNA here is from genome assembly GCA_003646995.1 of Deltaproteobacteria bacterium. The sequence continues at coordinate 5,804 of QMLZ01000166.1, forward strand.
GAGAGGAACACACCTTGAGAGCTGTGGCTAAACAACTCTGCTTATATTCGCGGCTCTCAATTCCTTGTCCTCCACTTATGTGATGGGGATACCAGCCATCACTGCCTTCTCTCCATCCCCCAAAAAAGCGATCTCAGGAGACTACCTTTTTTTCTCAGATAGATGATGCTCGAAGAGAGGCTTAATCCTGGACCCCGGAATGTGACCCCTCCACCTCTACTAACTATATCCCTTGATACACTGTGTATCATCTATAAAATATGCTCCTTCCTGGGTCTAACTTTCAGAAAAAGCACAGATCGAAATTGTGCCATAGAAACCACCGACCATTTCAGAGAGATTTGTCCTGATGATCCCGTTAAATATGATTTCGCCCTCAGTCGCCCTGGAATAAGGCAAGGAGGATTCGTAATGCCTGATGGAACCATCTTGATGGCCTAAGCATGTAAATCCTGGCAAAAAACTTTGACTTTGGCTGCGCATTATGGTTACTTTATAGCTATATTGTAGCTACAATAGCACCTCTAACATTTTATCCTCGCTAGAAAGGCATATTCTATTAATGAATACATGGTTTACTGGTGTGTTTTTGTTCCCTCTTTCTGCTTAATAGGAGGATACCATCATGAAAAATAAGCTTAAACTAATGGGCCCTTGTGGGCTTTA
>QMLZ01000167.1 GCA_003646995.1 Deltaproteobacteria bacterium
ATCAGACGTACGAGTCAAAAAGGTATGAAAAAGAGGACAACCATGGTATCAAACAATATTTGTCGCGATATCTGCTTGGGGGTTATTCTACTGCTGCAATATTCGGAATAACTCCTTTGGCGGCACCCAACAGGTTTTATACTATGTTGGGTGACAGCGACAAAAAATTTAAAAAAATAATTTTTTGTTTTTTTGTAAAAAGTTTTATATGTTTTCGATGTAACTTACTTCTAATGTTATCTGCTTTTTGGTAATAATTGGTATTTTTCCAGATAAACCATTTAGATCTCCGGGTAGGAATCCCATTACATATATTGTCATTGTTAGATTTTCGCCATTTTCGAATGTTGTATTGCTTATCTCATAGTTTAATGATATGTTTATGCTTTGATCTTCTTTTCCAAGCATTCCTTTTACTACGTTGACTGATTTAAATAGTGCAAGCATTGGGAAGATTCTACCTATCAATCCTCTTAATGGAAATATGTCCATAAGTCCTATTTTTCTTTTCATATAGGCGGTATAGAATATGCTCCTTGGGAATACGTATGTTCTGTTTGTTTCTTTAGTTACATCTAGATTTATTATTAACGTATCATTCACTTGGTAAGTTGTTTCGTTTCCATCTGTTACGACATCTACTTCAAATGTCACACTCTGGTTCTCCAAGTTGATTTCAGGATATACTATTCCTAGCCATTCTTTCACTTCTGCGTTTATTTCTCCTGTTAGTACTGCATCTGCTTCTACTGCTGATGCAGCTAGAAGACTTATCATTAGAGTTGTAATCATTATGGTTGTTTTTTTCATATGCTTCATATTCTCACCATTTTCTGTGATTTTTTGTTCAATATTTAATATGGATATAATACTATATAATATTTTCTATAAAAGTGATATGGATATAATATTATATAAAAGCGAGTTTGATTTAATCTGGAGAAGATATCAGGAGATATTGTTTGAGAATATCTCTACTTTTATTAATCGGACAATATTTATATAGTAAATTATATATACAACTAAATATAAACATTATGATTAAATAAAAATCCTTCAGAGTAACAAAATAAGATCAATCAAAAAATAGAAATCAAAATAAATATTGGGGAATATATATGATGAAAACATATAGAAAAGACACCCATAGCTTAAAAAAGATAACCAGCATTTTAATAATACTCTTGCTTTTGACAACGAGCTTCTCAACAATGGTAAGCTCCAAAGGGTTACTAACAAACATAACATCAAAAATAAACGATGCAAAAAACAAATTAGAACAACAAAAAAATGAAATATCGAAAAAAACCCGAACAGCTGATTTAAAAGAGAAAACACAAACAATAACTGAAAAAATCAAAAATAGAACCTCAATCACAAAAGATAGACTTAAAAAATTAAGAGAAGTACCTCTTTTTTCGTCACTTATAAACCTGATAAAACTAAGATCAGCAAGCTCAAAACTCAGTTTATATACAAATTATGCTGGAAAGGAAAAAACATCACCTATACAGCTTGGGATACCAACAACAGTTGACATAGATGATGACGGTGATAAAGATATAAAAGCATCCTTTAGTATATACCCCTTTATAGAGAAATCATTAAGTTTCTCATTTAATATTAGATTAAAGATTGATAGACTCTCAGGATTTGAAGATATTCATGAATTTTTCCAAACCTATGTTGAACTGACATTCCCAGGATTGCTATATATCAACCAAGCAGGTGATAAAGTACAATTTGGATATCAATCCGATAAAGGTGATGAAGTACCGGATACCTGCTACGTCACTTATAAATACCTACCTTACCTCTTCTTCAAAGAAAAACCAAAACATAAAGTCAGCTTAAGCCCAGGAACCGCTACAGATAAAGATAATCTTGCACTTGTATTTGCATACTGTAACTATGATAATACTACCGATGAATACAGCACACGCAGCAGATGGATTACAACACTATCCCCTTCTGTCAAAACAGAAATAACATTCGGCGGAGCAGATGAATACTTCGGCCGGCAATTTAAACTAGAAACATCTAAACCATCATTAACAACCATTCATTACACCAGGTACAGCAATGGATCTGAATTTAACGGTGGACTGGTCATAGATAAAATCTCCAGTTTTAGTTTTGAAATGGAGATAACGCCATTCAAAAAAGGCGGAGGTAGAATAGAGTATATCCGAGACAGTTCAGACTCCGTTGATGTTACACTGTTTTTTAAGAAAAACAATACTGGGTACATATACGTTGATGATGTACCTCAACACGCTCGATTAAGCTGGACACCTGAAAAAAAGGGAGAAATAGAACTAAACACATTTAATAAAAGAATCAAACGTATCGGCATCCGCGATACACCCCCAAATCTACCAATCTTCAAAGCAAATGCATACATCGAAAATCTATCATCATTCATCAAATTCAACTGGAACTGGGAGCTAAAAAACGGTGGAAAACTCGATATATTCTGTGAAGAAGATGGTGTTTCCGCTCACATAATAACCCATGATTTGATAGGAACAGGAACCACCCTACTAGCAGACATTATTTCTAACGAAAACATTAACATGTCTATTTTCTGGGATTCATCAAAGAAAAGCTTTGGGATAAGACGTACAAACTCTGATATACAACTGGCGTTACATGTAAGAACCTCCAATGGAACAGCTTTCAACTTCTCAACGGGTATCAAAAATACAATAAATGGCCCTTTTGAAATAGTTCTTGGCGATCTTTTTGATGGAAAAGCAGATCTAACTTTTACAAGCAATACACTTGAGATATACAACCTAGATACAGAATTATATTTACCATCTGTTGGGACTTTCTTTGCTAAATTAAACAGTCTCAGCTTTGATAAATCACAAAGTGGAATAAGATTTGGTTTTTCAGCTAAAAAAGAAAATGAAAAATATAACTTAAGTTGTGAAATTGAGATATTTAACGGAGTTAAAATTAAAGGTTTTATAGTGGGATTCAATGAGATGCAGTTTTCTATACCAGATATTGATGTTGCAGGATATAAGCTCCATAAATACTCCTTTGAAATCTCTCAAGGATTTGTTGATTTTTATATAAGTCCGGATGGAAACAGCGGGTATGTGATAATATCTGGAGGAATTGCAGTATCATTTTATAAAAGAGTTGAGAGACCAATTGGAACAACTATTGGACTTGTAAAAGGAACAGTTCAATTCGAAACAGAAAATGATAAATTAAACATCTCCTGGAAAAATGAAAGCGGACAAATGCAGATAAATGCTGATGGACGCGGTGTTGTTTCCCTCTCTGGTTTTGAGCTAATGATTAAAGACAAAATTGATGTCAAAATTCCGTTAATTGCAGGTAGATTTTACATTAATACAAAATGTAAAACAGGCTTTGTACAACTATTCCTAGATGATAGTACTGCTTCATTTAACACCAACTTTAGTATCGATATTAAGGACTATATGAACATAACTCTAGGTTTTGATTTGGATGCTGATTTTACTGTTGGTTTATCGGGGTACATTGCTTTCTCCTGGTATCACGGAACAGGTTTGAATATTACCACTTTTCAAGCAGATGGTACTGCAAGTTACGATGGAACAATAGATATATACGACTTATATTTCAGGCAGAAAGGACCTAGATCTAGGATTTCTACTTCTGTTTCAGCAGACTCGATTTCTCTTTCTGGTGGTTTCAAAGTTAATGTTGATATATCTAAATTTGGCATTGATTTTGAATCTGAAGAAGGCACATCTTTGGAGATATGGTATTTCAAGTTCATTAATTTAAATGTCACTGCTATGAGACTATCATTCTTGAAATTATATCTTGGAGGAAGTGGAAAAATTTCCGCAGATGTCAATCAAAAACTTATTACTTTTGATGCAAACGTATTACTCACCTTACTCAGCTTTTATTACTATTCAAAGATTCCTAATACTAGCGCTACAATTATCACCGGTGGCTTGCAGATACACGTTGGTGGAGAGATAACCCTCGATTTTAACAATAGATGCGTAAGCTTTGATGTATCTGGATTTTTCTCTCTTTCACAAGTTTCATTCCTACAAGAATACATTTCATCAGATGAAGAAAAACACATATTTTTAGATTTTGGAACTTCTGCTAAAGCTAAAGGTAGGGTTAGTTGGACTAATGATAGTGCTAATTTATTTTTGGATATGACTAAACCTATTGAAATCGATGGTTTTCACTTTTTTACCAAACTTATCAGTGTAAGTTGGACTAAACTGCATATATCGTTAGTTGATGATGCAGAAGCTTATATTAATTTCACAAGTGGTGCTGTTAAAATCTATACAAATGTTAAAGCCATTGAATGGACTGGTTTAAGAGTTAGCTATAAAACAGGTGATCCTAAAAAAGATGAAATGTATATGGAGTTTCATGGTAAAATGACTTTTAACTTTAATGGAAAAATGCTTATACTGTTATCAATTGATCCTGATCAGTCTTCTTTCACGCTAGATATTAATCGAGGTGAGATGACATTATCTGATTTTGGTTTTCTTTTTGGTGTTCTCAATAATGTTAATGCTACCAGTGTTGCAATGGAAGTAAGATGGGATGAATTAACGATTAATGGTCAGTTCAAACTGGATTTAATTAGCTCAGATCAGGGTATGACAATTAGCGCTAGCGGGAAAGGAGACGTTACTTTGGATGGCATGGATGCTGAAGCATATCTTAATGGTGAAAAAGCTTTAGAACTTGGTTATTTCAAGCTTGATCTTGATGATGTTAGTGGATCTATTGTTAATTTGGTTTTGAGTAAGCCTCTAAAGATTGAGTCTGCTAATGGAGAAGGGTCAATTTCGGAAATAATTATTGAAGATTTGTTTATGACTATCGATATGAATCCAAATGATGAAGGATTTGATTTTGAAGTAGAGGAACTTATAGTTGATTTGCAGGGAGCAGGATACTTTACGTTTGATGTATTTAAAAATGACCCAAAGTTGTTTAGTGCCATACTAAGTGTTACAAGCCCCTTGGCATATATAGATATGAAGCACTTTTTACTAGTCGTACCTGCATTTATAAGCCTAGAAATAAATGATTTGAATATACAAGATCAAACTACAATATCTCTAACAGGATTCGGTAACGTTGTTGAAGATGAACTTCCTGAATTTGAAATAAGAATCAGTGCTGATTCAGTTAAATGGTCGATAGGAACTTTTGATTTAGCAGCGTTTATCCCTAATGTCGGATTTATAAAACTTTTTGGGATCGAACAAGTAACAGGAAACGGTGAAATAACTCTAGGAATCAGAAACTGGCAGCTTGAATACGGGTTTACTGAATCGGGTTTACCACAAGATATGATACTTGGATTCAATGGTGATTTTGATTGGAAAAATTTCTATATTTACACAGAAATAATTGCGGAAATTGGTGTGTTACTTGAGTTAATAGATGAATCTTCTTCTTTGTATGACTTCCTGAAAAATGGTAAAATAAGTACACATAACGGTTCTTTTGATGGATATGCCGATATTTATATTGATTTTCCAATGTTAATTATAGGATATCTCGGAAATGTAAGTATTGAAATAAATGTATATAGCCCAACAACCATAAATATTGCTGAACTAAGTGGAAGAGATGGATATATTTCGATTATATCTCTAGTGGCACAACCAGGATATATTAACATCTATCCACATATTATCCTTTTATATGTTCCAGATGAAAAACCCGGTTCAATAACAATAGAATCATCGGGTACATGTAAGCCAGTAATAAATGGACTAAGGTTTGTAAAATATAGCTGGAATCTTGATTTTTCTGTTGCCTCATTAAGTTTATCAGGAACATACATGAACCTCAAATGGGATTTATTTGGTTCAGAACCTTATCTCTTTATTGATACAAACAATGAGTTATGCAGTGCCACTGTGACATTTGCTAATACATTTAGTTTTACAGGTTCTATCAGAGCTGATGATTTACTAATTGAGTTAAATGAGTTGAATATCGATGGTATAGGAGATATAATAATTACAAACAACGGTGCGAATCTATCCCAAGCTAGCATAAAAATAGGCGATGACTTAACATTTACAGGAACTTTACCTAAATACATGGAAATAGGGTGGGATATAAACTTTGATGGAAATGGATATTTATTAATTGATACAAACAGAGATTGGTGCACATTAAGAGTTAAGTATAAACATCTAATAGATATAACTGGTGGATTTTGGGCAGATAAACGTGAGTTATCTTGGAATTTCGACGCAGGGCTATTTAACATTTTCTCATCATCTGGAGAATGGGGATGGGATCCTAATTTCAATATAGATGTTTATGTTGCAAGCCAAAGCAGATGGTATCAACTATGGCCGCTTGGTAGTCCCCCACCACAAGATCAACTGAATGTCGAGGTTATATATACTGGAGATAAGTTATTCG
>QMLZ01000168.1 GCA_003646995.1 Deltaproteobacteria bacterium
AGGCGCTACGCTCACTACGCCATCGTGGCTACGCTCACTGCGGGTTTTGGCCCCTTCACCATCCTGGCTACGGGTCCAAAACACGCCGCTTCGGGAACATCCCGTTCCCCTGCGTTGAAGTTGAGAGCGATTTTGGACAAGGTTGTCAAGAATTACAGGTACCCCGGTGAGCAAGCGCAGCAAAATGTCGGGTTTTGCAACGATAATGGTCTTACCATTCAACGCCCCTTCCACAATGACACCCTCCTTACCACTGGCAAGAACTTTTACCTTGAGGGGCTTGGCCCTTCCATTTTCGAAAGTGAAAACCAATTTCTTGCCCTCTCGGATCAATATCGCATCAGGGGGCAGGAGTACTGCATTACCCGAGAACAGGACAAGGTCCCCATCCACGATTTCGCCTGCAACCAGGTTAAGGCCTTGGGGAATATCTGCGGCGTACTGCCGGAGCCCATTGTTGTCTGCCAGCGCCAGTGGGGTGAGTTGTAGCTCGTGGCCGTCTAACAGCAGGCCTTTGGGCGATATATCTGAAGGCAAGTGCAAGACCAAATAATAGCCCTCATCAGAGCTTATGGAAAAAAGGGGCCGCCCAGGTGTAGCCAACTCCCCTTGGGACACGAAGCTGCGGGATACTGTCCCTGAAATGGGCGACTTAATGGTGGTGTAAGAAAGGGTTGCATCCAGTTCCTTTATTTTTTGCCTGATCACATTCTTTTGGTTTTCAAGGGACTTTAGGCCATTGGTGACTGCATCCAGTTCCGCACGAAGGCTGGCAATGGCCGATGCCTCATTTTGCAACTGCTCAATGGAGGCCCCCTTTACCTTGTACAACTCCTTTGTTCGCCTGTGGGTATCAAGGGCATTGCTCAGCTTTATCTTGAGTGAGGCAAGCTGGGACTTTTTCGAGGCTATTTCGTAATCCAGATTGGATAAGCTCAGCTCGAGGGATACCTTCTTGGCCCTCAAATCCCTGTCATCTATTTTGGCAAGAAGGGTTCCAGCCTCTACCTTGGTGCCTTCTTTTACATTTACCAGTGTAATTGTTCCTGAAATCTTCGTAGAAACGGTCGCATTTTGCCTTGATCTTACTTCGGCAAGCACAGGAAGGGTGACAGTTACCTCTTTTAATTCCGCCTTCATGGAATCAACCCTGACGGCGAGGGCCCTTGGTGGCCTCGCCTTGCTCAGTGCCTCCCTGCGCTTCTTTAGCAACCTCACTCCCCCTACAACCAGGAGAGCTACAATAATGAGTGCGATAATTTTTTTCATTGGACCACTCCTATTAAGTTCTGGCCGAACAAAACGGCCTGTTGTGCAACCAGACGCCACTGCTGATCTTTCCAGAAAGACAACCTTGTCTCCGCTTCCAGGACATCGACCTCGTATTGGAGATAATCCTCGATTGTCATTCGCCTGTTTTGATAGGCAACTTTTGAAATCTCCAATATCTGTCTTGAGATATCAATGTTCTTCTTTGCCTTCTCTATGGCGTCTCTTATAATCGGCGCCTGCCTTCTTATCTCACCAGCCTTTGCATCTAGTTCTTGCCTGACCTTCTTGTATTGCGCCTTGGCCTTCTTCAGCTTGATACGTGCTATCTGCTCGTCTTCGTGGGATGTCCTGTCAAACAGGGGAAAAGTCAGGTTTATCGCCACCTTTGCGTAGGATCTGTCTATCCTATCACCGGTGTTGTAGGCCTCCCCAATGTTACCCGTGTAAAACCCCTGCAGATATAATTTGGGGAACAAGTAGTCTTTCTTGGCCTTGAGCTCATGGCCTGCGGCCTCTATATCCCTTTTAAGCAGGGCGAGTTCCATGTAAGCCCCTTTAGTGGGAAGCTCTCTTACCAATTCCATGGGAACAGGGCCCTGGAGGTCGCTCATTCCGGTAATTTCCATAAGTTTCCGCAACGCAGTGTTTTTCCTCGTAGACACATCGTTTAGCTGAAGGTCCAATGTCTGCATCAGCTTTTGAATCTTGAAAAGCTCGGATTCAGCAAGCCTTCCGTTTCGTACCCCCATTTCCACAATCTTTTCTGTCTCCCTTAAGGAACTAATTCTTTGCTTTATAAGCCTCTGAAGGTCAGACAGATAAATGAGAGTGCTGTTCAATGACAGCACTGCTGATTGATTGGCAATAATGGTGAACTCTCTCTTTATTTGGCTTTTCTCTGCAACGGCCTTGAGCGACTTAGCGGTATCAAATACCTCCTTTATGAATATGGGAACGCTCGCCTGAACCCCGTATCGATAGATATTCTCCGAGAATGGTATTGACTCCCCAGCAGCTATGTTTACCTCCGTGGGCGGCAAGGGACGGAGGTTAGTGGGAGAATTGTAATGCTCATAGGACCCAATGGCATAAACCTTTGGGAATAAAGAAGAATAGGCCTTTTTTACCGCTGCCTTACCTTGCTCAATGGCAAGGGTGTCAATCAGGGCCTGGGGTTGTTTTTCCACAGATTTGAGCAGAGTTGTTATATCAACGGCCGCCGCACTCGCGACGAACTGAAAAGATAGCAAAAGCCCGATATACAACAGGCCGAACTTTTTGAATAACATCATCTCTCTCCTTTCTTTGACAAAAGGCTGTTAACCAAATATGGAATCAAGGTGTCGGCAAAGCGCCTTTCTAGCCTTTCATCCGGCAAAAGCCTGTGCCGAATACCGAGGGCGGCAGGCGCCCCCAGCAAAACAAGGGCAAGACAATCGTCCTCAGGGCCACCTTCGGTCAGCCCCTTTGTTCTTCCCTCTCTGATAAGCCCTTCAAGAATCGAAAGATAGCGGTGTAATATGTTGCGCATGCGGCTCAACAAAGCGGGATCGCCACTGGCAGTGGCCTCTGCAAGAAGCAGAATGGGCAGGCTATTCTGCTCGTAAATCAGCCTTACGTGGTGAGAGAGAATCCTCTGTAGCCGCTGTTCAACCGAGGCAGTAGAATCTGATGCGATCTCTTGGATGGGCACAATAAGCATGTCCTCGAGTCGATCCATAAGCCCCCCTATTAGGGCCTTTTTGGTGGGGAAATGGCGATATAGTGCAGCCTCCGTGAACCCTACCTTCTCAGCTATTTTCTTGGTAGTAAGACCCGCGAGCCCGTTTTCCCTTACAATTTCGAGAGTCTTGTCTAGTATTTCCCTTTGTCGGGATGATTGCCTAGATAATTGCCTTTCTTGCATTGATACTTCACCCTAGTATTTATTAAGTTGTTTAAGTAAGTAAATACTCACTTACTCAAGGCGAATTTTAATGTTTCTGCCTCTTTTGTCAAGAAGGAATTTCACTTTTTCGTGAAATATCAAGCGAACAATCCAAGAGTGGATGAACTTCCTAGCCGCAAGCGGCGCGGACTCAGTCGGAAACTATCTTAACCATCCCAAGGGCTGAGAAAAATTGTTATGTAAGTGGACACTGACTTCGAAATTAATCCCCTGCCTGAATCTGATATCCCCTCTTTGTGAGGAAATTGCCCAGAACCATGGAGCTTATGATCACCAAGGGGATGGACACTGATAAACGAATAATCGAAAACTTTAATCCCAGAAAAGAGGCCTCAAAGATGGTCATTGGGACCCTGCAGATGGCTGATGCGCCTATGTATGTGAAAATCACGCCCAGATCCGCCCCCTTTCGATAGAGGCTGTATGCCACGGGAAAGGCCACATATAGACCTCCCACTGTGGTGCCCGCCAGCAAAATCCCGCCTATGTGCCCCCGCAGCCCTGCCTGGCTCCCAAAGTGACGTTCAACCGTTTCCCTTTTCACCCACACCTCGAATAGTCCTATCAAAATAAAGGCAGGGGGTAGGATCTTCAACATCTCCAGGGTAAAATATCCAAGGGATTTACCCATATCCATGCCGGGCCCATAACCTTTCCAAAAGGAAAAAGCGAGAAAAAGTGCATATGCTACTAACCCCGCAATTTTTCCGTATCTTTTAATTACTTGAATATCCATGGAAATAGCTCTCCAAAAAAGATGCCAGTCATCACAGCCACGATCAGTGCGATAAAAAAACTCAACACATTCCTTGCAATCGTAACCCTTGTACCGAAGTATTTCTTTTCTATTGGGAATGTTACAAAACCCACCATCATCAGCGTTGTGGTGAAGGCAGAGATTACCGTATAGCTAACCCCTTTCTTGAGAAGAATTCCGCATAAAGGATAGGCTATAAAACCAGGCATAAGAGTAATTGAGCCGAAAAACGAGGCTATTAATGTCCCCGTAAGCATATTGCTCCTGCCCAGGAACTGCACAATTAGCCTGTTGGGGATCAGTGTGAGGATTATGGAGACCAGCACCAGCATTCCCACAAATGCTGGCAATATGTGGCCAAATCGTTTAATTGTTATTCTTAGGGCCTTATAGGTCTTGCTTCTGTCAGCAACAAAAGAACACAAGAGCGCTATTAGAACCACTGCATAAAGATATATCACCCTGGGCTTCCTTCACCTGTCACTTTTGGAAGTTATACGTCCTTTCTCTTCTCGCCTCCTTTACTAACAACACATGGATGGCCCTTTTTGTCTCCATGACACTCCTTGATCTGCTCTGGAGAACACTCAGAGGTCTTACCTTTCAGTTTTTCAGGTCTTTGACAGCAGTCCATACACATTTTATCCAACCTCCTTTTGTCAAATATTTCACGTGCCATAGGTAATCCTTTCAGGCATATGAGCTCCACATCTTTGCGAGGTCTCATCATTTCTACAAGCATCCTAGAGATTTCCTCCAGCGCGCCCTTATCTACCATATAGTGCATCCAGTGACCGCGCCTTTCACCATTTATCAGCCCCGCATTACTGAGAATTTGTAAGTGTTGAGAGGCAGCCGCCCTTGATATTCCCAGACGATGGGCCAATGCCCCCACGCATAGGTCCCCCCCAAGGAGCAACTCAATGATCTTGAGGCGATTGTCGTCTGCCAGGGCCTTAAGAAGGATTACCAACCTGTTCATAAAGTTGTTTCTCGAATAGATTGTTCATTAAGCATATACTTAATTTATTGTCAACTCCCTGTCAATATCATTTTATCACATTCTCTTTGTATGGAGATAAATCAGGCTATCGCCTTTACCGGCTCAGAGAAAACCCGATTTCATTGACATGTTGGCTTGAGTGATTAAATGTATCTCCAGAAGGCAATTCAAAAGGGATATCATTTATCAGACAGTATCAGACAGGGAGATATTCATATGGTGGGTGACGGGTCAACAATCCTGGTGGGGATCGATTTTTCATATTGCTCTGGACTGGCCTTGAAAAAAGCATGCGAGTTCTTGGACGGAAAAGGCGGGCAAATAATTGCACTCCACGTGGTTGACGAAAGTTTCATCAAAAAATGTACTGAACACCGATTTGGGAATGAAGCAGACATCAAGAAAGAGCTTTTCTTGGAGGCCAAGAGCAAACTGAAAAATTTTGTAAGGAGAGCTACAAAGGGGATCCAGTGCTCAAGTATTCAGCTATCCGTTACCCAGGGTATTCCCTATATAGAGATAAACAAAAAGGCTGTGGAATTTGACGCAGATATGATAATCATCGGCAGTTGCGCAAAAGACAGCGACATGGATAACATTTTCTTTGGAAGCACGGCTGAAAGGGTCTTGAGGTTTATAACCAGGCCTGTATTATGTGTCCCACCGGAGTTTGACCTGAAAATTTCGCGCAAGCATATAAACTGATTTCTTTAAGCGCTTTTACCTACCCATAAACTCCTTGACAGATTTCTGGGTCAGTATGATAAACACAGGAAGTCTTGGGCCCACCAAAATGGGACGCATGTTTCTCCGCAATTTCAAATAGAGTTCCCAACACAAATTTAAGAAGGAGGATAAAATTGAAGAAGCTAATCGTTTTTGCCACACTGTTATTTTTTATTATTGGACCAATATTCTTAACTAGCACCGCACAGGCAGGCAAAAAACTGAAGGCCGGGTTCATCTATGTCGGCCCCGTTGGAGACTATGGTTGGTCTCATGCCCATGAAATGGGAAGGCGTTATGCCATGAAGAACCTCCCATGACTGGATTCGGTCTACGTCGAATCGGTGAGCGAGGCTGACTGCGCTAGAATCATTGACAGACTGATTCAGGGCGAAAAATGCGATGTGATATTTACCACCAGTTTCGGTTACATGGACGCCACAATTGCCGCTGGCAAGAAATATCCCAACAAGTTTTTTATGCATTGCTCGGGGTTTAAGAGGGCCAAAAATGTTGGGACATATTTTGCTGAACTTTATCAGATGTATTACCTGAATGGTCTCATGGCAGGGGTCCTTACAAAGAACAACAAGGTCGGCTATGTGGGTGCTTTCCCCATACCTGAGGTCATTCGCCACATCGATGCCTATGCGCTTGGAGTAAAGGCTGTGAATCCCAAGGCCACTGTACATGTCCGCTGGCTGTTTGCCTGGTATGCTCCCGGTAA
>QMLZ01000169.1 GCA_003646995.1 Deltaproteobacteria bacterium
AGCCCGAGTCAACACGCACGGTTTTGGGCTCAGTGCTGCAGGGAAAGCACCCGCCTCGACCGGAGAGGCATTGAAATATCCACTTAAATAGGCAGGCTAGTATCGCACAACTAATCAAAGGCCCAGCACATGATCCACATATGGATTCATTACTTTGACTGGCAAATGCAACTCGGGGAAAACAGGTTCCAGCAAGGGTGGCATCGATAATGTCAAAGTCGCACCGGCTGCCACAAGACACATTTTTCAGGGCCTTTAAGAAGATATCTGTTTTCTCTCGCAATGCGTTTATAAATGCGTAGCGAATGAGTCGTTGATATCTCCTGAGCTCAAGGCGTTCCAAGCAATTCCGGATCTTCTTGAGGACTTCATCAAGGAATATTGTAATTTCAGATTTTACCGTTTCCGGAATCTCATGAAGGACTGCCTTGGTCCCAGAGAAATTGCATTTTAGCAGAATTGGGTTGAACCTCTTCATGCTCGAATCTTTTTCAAAATCAATTAAGGAATCTATCAGGTAAATCCACCTGCCCAAGTTATAGCCCATCTCCTCAAATGTTTCCTGATCACTCGCTGAAAGCCCCAGCATCTCAGACAGGAATCCTAAGATGTATTTCATCATCAAGGCAGAACGCTCAGAGATTTTGGAAAAATTGTGTACAAGATCCCTTTCCATGGCCCGCTGTCCTACTAGCAAATCATGGATGTAACTAACATCAAAGTTTTTCCTCTGTAGCCTGTACCTGCACCTGTGGTATTTCCTTTGGACATAGGCCTTAATAAATCTCACGGTCTCTTGAGGCTCATCATGTTCATCATCGATAAGCTTCTCATAACAGAGCAGAACAGAAATGTCGGCTAGCAGTGAACTTTCGTCCCGCAAACAAGCTCTTCTCTTATGTAATCTCACCGGACAACGAACTTTTATGATCCTACAGTTGGCAGAGGCGGCAGCATCCAGCAGTATATGGATTAGGGCCAGATCATAGCTGCACATTATCCTGGAGATCTGGCCATATTCCCTTGAAAGGGCATTACACAACCCACAATAGTGCGCCTCATAAATGAAAGCTTCAGTGTCACCCAATCGTGCTGTGTCTAATCTTAAGAGGCCGAACATAATTTTCCTTCTTATCCTTCAAAAGTGAAGGTTTGTGAATCCAGCAACATATTCAAGAGCCCATAATATTACCTCGCATAAACCTTCCCGACTTGGCTTGATTTGGTTGAGCCACAGTTGGGGCAGCGGCTTCCCCCACATTCCTTGCAATAGATGGTTCCGCAGTCCTTGCACTTATAAACGGGGAAATAGTTGCTGAACAAGGAATCCTTGGCTTTTCTTCCACAGTTCGGGCAACTTGAGTAATCTGCCATTTCGCTCCTCCTTTCTTCCTATTTTTCTCCCCAGACACAGTTGCATATGTGGCAACAGCCCTGCCCATAAGGGTTGTGCATCCATCATTCCATCTACCCATTACTTCATATTCTTTCTGACGACATTTTTGGGAGCTTATTTCAAAATATTTGGTCCAAACAGCCCATATAGTCTTAATTAAGGTGCAATGCCTTTTACCACGAGCGACCTTCCTTTCCAGCCACTCCTTATCTCCAATCCCCCATTACCACAAATGGTGCCCAGAAATAGGGGTGGGCGTATTCTTTTTTGGCCCTTACTGCCTGCATGGCAAGCTGTAGGGCGCGGGTCTTGGTGTTATGGTTTTTCACATAATGCCAATAAAAATTCTCCATGAAATAGGATGTGGATTTATCAGCAACCTGCCAGAGGCTTAGAATCAATGAAGCAGCTCCGGCAGAAAAAAGGCCTCTTGCAAGACCGATTAGTTCGTCGGCCCGGGTCAATTGACTTAAGGCGGACTCGCACGCAGAAAGGGTCACAAGGTTGCAGTCAAGATGGAGTGCAAAGAGATCGAGAAGGTAGGTCCACCTGTCTTGCGCCTCCTCGGGAGGGATATCTATACCAGAGAGAAAGGGCTGGTCAGGGTCGAACCTGCCATGACATGCAATATGAATCATATCTACAGGCGAGTCTTGGGTAGACAGGTGACTTATGACGGACTGGTCGGCCTTATAAATCCTTGGAGGGGAGTCAAATACCTTTTCGAGGAGTTCGACCTCTTCATAGACATGAGGAAGATCGCCATTGTCGCGTGCAAAAATGACGGCGTTTTCCCGGCCAAGGCGGTTCTTGCTGAGGCAAAGCCCAAGTACTGATGCTGAAGGGCAATAGCCCATTTCTATCTGATCGCACAGATAAGCGGCATTTCCCTTGTCATAGAGGGCATGAAAGGGGAAATAATGCCAGAAGAGATGAGGGGAGATGAACAACCGTTTGTGATGGGATATTCTGGATTGCAACGGAGCAATGAGAAGATCGAACAGCTCAATAAGGGGTAGGTGAACTTCCCTTAGAAACTCGTGATCACGGATATCCAGATAAGCTGTGTGCCTAATTGCAAAGAGAATGCTCCTGACCTGCTCCCAGGCATCTTGCTCAGAAAGTTTAATCGAGTGGAGTCCAACAATTCCCTCAGAGCCTGTCAATACCAGGTACAGCCTGTCCTGGCCTTGAAAAAGTTCAAGGAGCACCGAATCCTTGTCCAGAATCTTTTTGATATTGTCCAGATTAATGACTTGTACCCTGAGAAGGGATGCGCTATCCGGGTCAATTGACCTGATTCTGGAATATGCTGATTCCAAAAGCCTCTCTTTTTCTTCCAGCTCTTCGAGCATGGGATCAAAAAAGAGCTCATTTTCACCTCTGGATCTGTTTGAGTCTGCCGGCTCCTCCAAGAACTCTTGCTCGCGCGCCATCTTTTCAATATTGCGGCGGAGGGCCTCAACTTCCACCAACAGGTCAAGCGCCTTCTGAAACGCATCCGAATCTAATCCAACAGAGACCTGATCCACCAGTTTCATGGCCAAAAGGTCAACAAGAGCCCTGGATTTAGCCCTCTCCATATATTCGAGGGCCTCTTCAGCGCTTCCCCGCTCAATCAGCCAGCCCACAATCAATTCGTAAGGATCGGCCGATGCCTCGGCATAGCTGATACGGTGGGCTTCACTCTTTAAGTGACCCCGTATGCCTTCTCTTATCTCTATGGCCTTCCGGCATGCCTGGATCGCGCCTTCAATATCTCCCACATGATCTCTCAAATGCATGGCCAAATCCGTGAGTATCTCTGACTCACTGGTTCTCATGCCCAGGTTCCTGTATATTCTTGCAGCCTTTAGAAATGCCCCCGTCGCCTTTTCAGTCTCACCCCTGGCCTGGTACACTCGGCCAAGCGTACCTGTCACAAGGGCCTCCAGTGACGGAGAGGATATATCGTTGGTTATATCAAGAGCCCAGCCCAACACATTTGCTATATCCTCAAGCTGTGTTTCATCTTCCGAGCATATCAGCATGCATGTGGCCATATTGTTGAGTGCAAGGGCCTCCTGGCGGAGGTTACCCGTATTCTGGGCAACAAGTACTGCCTGATTAAGGGTCTCAATGGCCTCATCCGTGTTCCCTTCCTGGGCGTAGAGGGTGGCAAGGTTATTGAGCGCCACACCTAACGTGTCCCCCTGATCTCTCTGAATACATACATCAACAGCCCTGATGGCATAGTCAACGGCGGTCTCTATTTGTCCGGCATCAGCGTATATCACGCTGAGAGTTGTCAAAATCTTGGGTAGGCTATTCCACTGGTCCTTGCTCTGTTCGATGTATTCCAGGGCCTTGTGGCAGGCATCTAGGGCCTTCTGGAATTCTCCCAGATGCCAGAAATGAGTGCCAAGGCCAAGAAGCGCCTTGGCGCATGTATCCAGGTCACGAATCCCTTGTCCTATGGATTCGGCCAGTTCAAGGGCCTTTTCGTGATGCTCACGCGATTTCGCCACCTTGCCAAGGCTCCATTCTACATCACCCAAGATCGCATGGATTAGGGAAAGCGCGCGGGGAATTACAAACCCCAGGGCATTGTTCAAAGCAGGTAGGCCAGTATTGTTCCATGAGGAATATAACTCAATGGTCTTATGAAGAAGGGCGCGGGCCTCCTTGAATCTGCACTCCTTGTACAGGCCCATGGCTTGTTGAGGGACCTGCAACAAGTCAGCAAAAATCGTACAGACCTTGTCTTTGAGTTCATCTGGTAGCAGAGAAAAGGCTGTGTCCAGGTAGGCTTGATCTGTAAGGAGAAGCTCGACTTGTTGTTTTTGCTCTGAAGGAAGGGAGTTAAGAAAAGTAGCAAAGCCTGTGTCTTTGCTCAGGAGCTCTTTTATGTCCTTTGTGGAAAAAAAGATTCCCATGCGCTCTTGACCCAGTAAGATAACCTATGAATTACCCGCCCCTATTCATCATTTGTTTGCACTGAAATGACCGATAGTGATCCTAGCCAGGAGCAGCGCTCAAGGAAAGATCTACAATTACAGTTTTGCCATTGCCCATATCCACAGTAGCTCGATAATCTCCAGGGGCGATGATGTCGAAAGATACTTCTCCTTTATCGTTTGTGAGCTTTTGCTCTTCGATGTTAGGACCAGCCAAATGGATATTTACATCCCTCATGAACATTGCCTTATCCATATCGAAAAGGGAGATAATGAGCTCAGTTGTCTCGTCAAGCTTTCTAAATTTGAGCTCCACGGAAAGCGATAGGTCTTTGAATTCCTTTACTATTCTTGTGTATTCTTCCTGGATGGTTTCTCCCTCAAGACCCCTCACAGACTCAGGTAACGGCCCACCAAGCAGTTCGCCTGTTGTAGTAATAACCTCAATTGCCCTTTCAACAACCTTGAGCACGACTGATAGACAATTTACCTTGCTCCCTGCATCCGCCTCGTCCATGACTCTCAGAGTATTTTGGAAAAGCCTCCAGTTTTCCTGCTCATCTGCCCTTTCAATCTCTTCCTGCCTTTTTGCAATTCTTATCTGGCATGCCTCGCATTCCCATACATGTCTTTTAAAGGCCTCTGCCTCAGACTCAGGCATTGCTTCGTAGAGGAATCTGTCATAGTCCCTCATTCCATACTTATGGCACTGTGGTATCTGCCCCATATCTACAGACAACTCCAGGGACTTCTTAGCTGCAAGAAGTAGTTTCCTTATGAATTCCTCCCTTTCGCCCAACCTTCTTTCTCCCCTAAGACGACACTAACTCAAAAATCTTACACTACTGCTAATCTGAACCACCAAAGCCCCTGTTTCGCCTCTTTTCCATAAAAGCCCTTGCCCTGAAAAGCAGATTACTCACTTGGGCGGCCTTTTCTTCATCCATTCCAATAAGTTCAGCTATCTCACTATTGGAGGGTCGCACAAATGCTTTGCGTTTGGACAAAAGTTCTTCATAGATCCTTCTCTTTGCTTCGAGTTTGCTGGAGAGCTTTTCCAATTCATCTTGAGCCGAAGCCAATGAACTTCTGGACTTTTCTAACAGTTGTGCTTCGAGCCGCCTGATCTCATGCCAAATAACGATTGCTCTACCTGTGTCCGCAGCTCTTTTCTTTTCCATCGCTTCCAATCTAGCTATGATCTCCTTGAGCCTTTTTCTCACCTTTTGAACAGGATGATTAGCAAACCTGGCAAGCTCCTCTATTTCTTTATCCGAAAGAGGAACGTGTGAAATAAGGCTCAGCCGGAGTGCCCAGAGTTTCCTATCTTTGTCAAGGCTCCTGAGGGCTTCTAATGCCTCTTCAATCTCCCTCTTGAATTCATCGAGATTTTCAAGGCCATCTAGGGTGGCCTGATCGCCAATGATATCCTCTAACCGTAGGCCTTCTTCACTATCAGGATTCAGTGGCGTGCTCAATGACGCCGTGTTTCGCTCTGATTCAGTCTTGGGAAGTCGCTTTATCCTTCCCTGTTCAATTAGCCAATCCAATGTTTGGTTTTTCACTAGGGTAACCAGCCAGGACTCGACATTTGAATGATTTCTGCATGACTTCAATCCGCCTTTCACATACAGCTTCACCACTACCCTGTTATGGATCTCACCGATGACATCCATGTCACCCACTAGATCAAAGCGCGACTTGGCATAGAAGACCTTTCGGATGGTTTTCTTGATCTTTGGGATAAATCGCCTGAAGAACTTCTCCCATGCGGACCGCTCATTTGCAATGCAACGCCTAACCAATTCCTCGTTGGAGATATGCCTTAGTTTCTCTGATGAGACAGTGGGAGGGTCTTGCTGTTCGTGTAGTCGTTGTGGCGGGGGCATCGCTCTTACCAGAAAACCTCCGACTTCCTAATGACCCATCCCTCAAGGGCGTCACTCTAGAGGGGAGGCAAAAAAGCATGTGAAACTTAACTCATTTATGCTAACTGTGTCAATAAATATTTAAATTTTTGCCACGATTGGGA
Organism: Deltaproteobacteria bacterium; assembly: GCA_003646995.1. The sequence continues at coordinate 6,365 of QMLZ01000169.1, forward strand.
TCAAGACTCGGTGGTGGGTCCCCCAAAGAGTTACCTAGTGTCCATCCATAAAT
>QMLZ01000170.1 GCA_003646995.1 Deltaproteobacteria bacterium
AATAAAGGGTGGAACCCTCAACACGTAGCCGGTCTCTACTGTAACAGGCTTAGTATCCCCGGCAACTGAATCACCCTTTGCCCAAGGTTCTGCTTTCGTAACAGTGAGATCGACAAAATTGGGCAGCGTAATGCCTATGGGCTTATCACCGAAAAACAGAATCTGTACTTCCAAATTGTCAGTGAGAAAATTCTTTGCCTCCCCTACTTGTTCTTCACTCAGGTAGACTTGGTCATAGGTCTGCACATCCATAAAACAATATTCATTGTCCTGGCTGTAAAGAAACTGCATTGGACGCTCTTCAAGATCAGCCGGTTGAAAGGTATCCCCCGACCGATAGGTCCTATCTATGATCACGCCAGTCATCATGTTTTTTAGCTTACACCGATAGAGGGCTTGTCCTTTCCCCGGCTTTGAGAATTCAAAATCAATGATGATATAGGGTTCATTATCCAACTGAATCTTTAGACCTTTTCTCAGGTCACTAGCAGTGTACATCCTTTACTCCTTCTGCGTGTCAATACGGAGCCCTAATACAAATCGTTGGCTCAAAAGCCTCCTCTTTTATACCGAAATGTGCAAACTGGTCAAGCTAAAATAAGCAGGTTGGTATTGCTTTTCGGAGGACCGTTGCCTTATTATCTGAAACAATTACAACGAGGGAGGAGAAAATAGGTTTGTGAATGGAAACCAATTCAAGAGGAGACGGGATGAAAAGACACTTGATAGTAGTGATTGGGACCTACGACACCAAAGCAGAGGAGCATATATTCTTACACAAGGGCATCAAACAACGGGGCCACACATCCATCACCATTAATGTAGGTACTGGAGGACCGTGCCCAGCAACAGTAGATTATGATCTTTATCCAGAAGTTCTTGGATCTAGTCCCGAATCCTGCAAGTCGCGCGATCAGGCTATCAGAGAGATGATCACAATGGCTTCAGGCTTAGTACAAAGGCTCCACCGGGAACATGGTATCTCGGGAATCATATCCGCCGGCGGAGGTAGTGGTACCCACATTGCCGCTTCCATAATGAGAGCCCTCCCGATGGGAATTCCTAAATTGATCGTTTCTACTGTCGCGTCTCGGGACATGAAGCCTGTGATTGGCACGAAAGACATTACTATCATGCACAGTGTAGTGGACCTTCTCGGTATCAACAGTGTGTCAGGGAGGGTGTTGGACAAGGCAGCCGCAGCAATCTGTGCCATGGCAGAAAGTCAATGGGAGCCTAGGGAAACAAAGAGTCGCATAGCCCTGACCCTTTTCGGGTTCATTACACCTGCAGCAGAATTTGCTCGAAGGGAGTTGGAAAATATGGGTTATGAAGTGGTCCCCTTTCATGCCAACGGCACCGGCGGCATGGCCATGGAAGCATTGGCAAGAGAAGGATATTTTGAGGGTATCCTGGATTTAGCAACCCATGAATTGGCCGACGAACTGAAAAATGGTTACTGCAGTGGCATAGGCCCGGACAGACTCGAACCCATAACTTCTCCTCAGCCCATACCTCGCCTCGTGATTCCCGGTGGGCTTGATTGTGCAGTGCTTGAATTTACCAGGGACACGGTGCCTGAAGAATATAAAGCTCGCAAGATCTTCTATTACGACTTTCGTTCTGCGGTGCGTCTTAGCCGGGAAGAGACTACTGTTGTCGCTGAACAACTTGCTGAAAAGCTTTCCAAGGCCCCAAATTATTGTAAAGTTCTAATTCCCTTGCATGGTTGCTCCGAGGCCGACAAGGAGGGAGCCCCCCTTTTTGATCCAAAACTGAATGCTCTTTTTGTGCAAATCCTTAAGAATAGATTGGGCGGCATCATTGAAATAAAAGAGGCCCCCTACCATATAAACGATCCTGCATTTGCCCGTGTGGCTGCCGAGATATTGCACAATATGATCACTATCACTTCCACTCTGCAAGCATCCGGGCCATAATGCTTTTGATGCCTGCCTCCTCTTCTTTCCTAGGTATCATGCTCAAAAGGAGGTCCAGGAAGGCCTGACCTGCTCTTGTCAGATATTGACCCTTTAGATATGCGATGCTTATATCTAGGCTCATGGCATGGCCTCGTATCCTTACCGCTGCCAGCTTGCCATCTCTCAACTCAAAGCCTACTGCCTCCCTCACAAGAAATGAAATTCCTTCCCCTCTGGCCACCAGTTGTTTGATGAACTCTGTATTGCTGGTCTCCATCAATATGTTTGGGGTCAGGTCATGCTGGGAGAACAGGGCCTCTACCTTCTTCCGTGTGCCAGACCCCTGCTCTTTCATGATCAAAGGCTCTTTCGCCAGCTCCTCCACCTCCACTTCACCTTTGCGTGCAAAGGGATGAAAAGGTCGAACTATTGTCACCAATTCCTCTTGGCTGAAAGGGATAAACTCAACATCAGGGTTATCTATGGCCTTTGCTATCACCGCCACCTCATTCCTTAGTTCCACGAGACTATTTATCATTTCTAATGAGCTACCCTCATCCAGGTGAATCTTGATGCCAGGGTATGCACTATGAAAACTGCTTATGAGTGCGGGCATAAAGTACCTTGCATAGGCCTTGGTGGTCCCAAGCCTCAGAACCCCCTTTTTAAGTCCCTTCAGTTCCTCAATAAGACCTTCCACCCGACTTTCCCAATCAAAAATTCCCTTTACTTGCTCATATAGCAACCTCCCCTCTTCAGTCAGATAGATGTTTCTTCCCCTTTTTTTGAAAAGTTTGAGCTCACACCAGTCCTCAAACCGCTTGAGCTGAGAGGTGATTGCTGGCTGAGTGACAAAGAGTTGTTCTGCAGCCTTTGTGCAGCTCAAATGCTTAGCAGTAAGGTAAAACACCCGCAGATGATGGAGATTTAACATGAATGAGCCTCATTTAAAATTGGTTTATGGCGGGTAGATATCCATAACTTTTGTTTATATATAGCATAAAGAAAATGAAATTGACACTGTCAAGTTCATTTACCACTATGCAACTATCCTGCTGGATTTGCTCTTAGATTTGAAAAGACTCCCGATCATAGGCCTTATCTGCCAGGCTTGTCCCAAAGGTGGTTCTAATATTTTTTATTAACCTCAGCCAAGGAAGGGAGGATCAACATGAGCAATGAAAAGGCAGGGAAATTCCCAGATCCCCACGAATTTCAGGTACCCCCGGAGCTAGAGGGGTGGGAGGAGATGTACCCGTCTCACTATCTCTTCTCCAAGGACAGGCAAGAGTGGGAAAGTAGCCAGTTCTGGTACCAAGACAAGATTCATGCCCCAGAACCAATTCCACCTTTAGACCTTATTTTCCAGGAAGCTTGGCAAATCGCCTTGTCACAATACACCACAAGAGTCTTCTGTATCCCTCCTGCACAGGGAATCGCCCAGCGTATGGTGGGATGTTACATGTACATCTGCGCTATTAACCCGCCACCGGACGAGATAGTCCAGGAAAAGGCAGGCCTTTTTGAGAAAAGGGTATTCTATGTATTTGAACATTATGATGAGCTTTGGGACAAGTGGATTACAAAATTCAGGGCCTTGGGCGAAGAGATGAAGGCTGTGACCATTCCGAAAGAATTCCCCAAATATGTCCCCGAGGAAGAGGTGCTGCCTGCACCTACAGGATGCTATGTCTCATATGATATCCTTGAGGCCTTTGACAAGCTTGTCAACCAGATGATCAAAGGGTGGCAGTACCATTTTGAAATGCTGAATCTTACCTACCTGGCATATCTCATGTTTGCCGATGTTACCCGCAAACTGTTTCCGGGAATAAGCGAAAGTGCCATCGGAAAGATGGTCGCCGGAGCTTATGTATCCATGTTCAGGCCTGAAGAAGAGCTTTGTCAGCTAGCACGATTGGCGACCTCCATGAGAGAAGTTGCGGATATTCTAAAATCCGATGCCTCTGTGGAGCAGAAGATTGCGCAACTTGAAAAAATTCCTGACGGAAAGCGTTGGCTGGAAGAATACGAAAAGGCCAAAGACCCTTGGTTCTACGTGTCTTGTGGAAGTGGCTGGTACCACCATGAAGGTAGCTGGATAACACACCCCGAAATACCATTTAGTTACATAAAAAGCTACGTGGAGCGACTGGAAAAAGGTGAAACTATTGAGCGTGCCTTAGATGAGATAGACAAACAAAGGAACCAAATCGTTGCAGAGTATAGGAACCTGATCCAGACAGATGAGGACAGAAAGGCCTTTGAGGATGCCTATAAAACCATTCGTACTATTTATAGGTACGCTGAGGACCATCTTTTCTGGGTAGAACACTGGCTCCACACCATTTGGTACTCAAAGATCAGAGAACTTGGTGCATTGCTGGTTAAATATGACATGCTAAGCCAGGTGGACGATATTTTCATGTTTAACCGCTACGAGATCCCGGAGATGCTTACTGAACTATCCATTGCATGGGCCCTGGGCGTGGATATCCCCGTAAGAGGCAGTTATTACAAGGCAAAGGCAACCAAGCGTCGCAATATTCTTGAAGCCGCTGCCAAGTGGATGCCCACCCCTGCCCTAGGGGTGCCCCCAGAAGAAGTGGCAGAACCTTTCACCATCATGCTTTGGGGAATTACAACAGACAAGGTTAAGGAATGGCTAAAAGGTGTTGAGGCCCCCGAGGCCGGAGCAGTAAATGAGATAAAAGGATTTGCCTCATCGGCCGGTGTTGCAGAAGGTCCTGCTCGTGTCCTCAAGCTCCTCAAGGACATTACCGAGCTTAAGCACGGTGAGGTGCTGGTTTGCCCTTCAACTAACCCCTCATGGGCTCCGGTATTTACCAAGATCAAAGCTGCGGTCACTGATATTGGAGGGCTGACCAGCCATGCGGCAATTGTGTGCAGAGAGTATGGCGTGCCTTCGGTGACCGGCACAGGGGTAGCAACCTCAGTCATTAACACTGGTGATATTGTCCGTGTCGATGGGGATATGGGGGTAGTAACCATCGTTAAGCGTGCCCAATAGGCTCGGGCACTGAAACACAGGAGGGGAGGCTTGTCCTCTCCTCTTTAAAATTGCTCCAAAAGAGCATGAGGCAGGGGGAGCAAATGGAACATGTCTTGGATTTTAGGAATGTTGACAAAGGGTCAATTGCCTCAGTGGGGGGCAAAAACGCCAGCCTAGGGGAAATGATTAAGGCAGGCATAAGGGTGCCACCTGGATTTGCTGTTACAACACAAAGCTATCTCAGTTACATCACAGAAAGCGGGATAAAGGACAATATATTTGCAATATTGGCTGAAATGAATCCCGAGGAAGTTGATTCGGTTAATGCAGCCAGCGAGAAGATACAAGAACTGATGAAACAAGTTGAGATACCACAGGATATAAAAGGCGCAATCGAGCAAGCCTATGATCGCCTTTGCAGGGAGTGTGAGATAAAGGCCGCTCCCGTTGCTGTGCGGTCCAGTGCTACCGCTGAAGATCTGCCCACTGCCAGCTTTGCAGGACAGCAGGACACTTACCTATGGATTGAAGGTAAGGACAACGTACTCGAAAAGGTTCGTGATTGCTGGGCCAGCCTTTTTACCCCTAGGGCTATCAGCTACCGGGTCAAGAATAATTTTCCGCATGAGAAGGTACTCATTAGTGTTGGTGTTCAGCGAATGGCTAATTCAAAGGCTGCAGGGGTAATGTTTACCCTTAATCCCACAGATGGTGACCGCTCCAAAGTAGTGATTGAGGGCAGTTGGGGCCTGGGCGAGACGGTGGTATCAGGAACAGTGACTCCCGACAAGTTCGTGATTGACAAAGTGATAATGGAAATCAGCGAGCGCACCATTTCACGCAAGCATATTCAGTGCATCTATAACCCAGACGGTGGGGGGACCATAGATACCGATGTCAGTGAAGACATGCAGAATCAATGCTGTCTGGAAGACCGAGAAATTAAGGAACTGGTCCGCATGGCCAAAAAGATAGAGGCCCATTATGGGCGGCCAATGGACATTGAGTGGGCCATTGACAAGGATATACCCTTTCCGGACAACATCTTCATTGTTCAGGCCAGACCGGAAACTGTGTGGAGCCAAAAATCCAGTGGCCCCAAAATAGGAAAGAAATCAGGCTACCAACTGCTCATGGAACAAGCCATGAAACGGATAAAGATACCGTAGGGAGTTAGGAGTTAGAAGACAGGAGGTAGAATTCAGAAGTAAGAAGCCAGGATAAAGGGGAGACGAATAACGGTGAACGGTGAACCGTCAACCGTAAGCACTGAACAGTTTAAAAGGAGGAATGAACAGTATGAAAAGTATGCGAGATTTTATTGAACAGGCTGAAAAAGAGGGAATGCTCAAGAGGATCAATGCAGAGGTGGACTGGGATCTGGAACTCTCACACATTGCCAAACTGAATGAAGAGGCAGGAGGCCCCGCTCTGTTGTTTGAAAACGTCAAGGACTATGACTCGCCTGTCATAACG
>QMLZ01000171.1 GCA_003646995.1 Deltaproteobacteria bacterium
ATCCGCTGCTGCTCTCCCCGCTTATGGGAACTGTTGTCTGCTCCACCTCTTGACAAACGATGATATACTTTATATAATATAGCCGCTATGGGGAAGGCAAGTCCCAGGGCTAGCAAGGGTGGACTAGAGAAGCGAACGCTGGTTAACCAAGTATACGATTATTTGCGGGACTGCATTGTGAACCTCTCCTTGAGACCTGGGGAGCGGATCGACGTCAAGGGGCTTGCCCAGGAGCTTTCGGTAAGCCAAACTCCGATTCGCGAGGCCATTAACAAGCTTGTTGAGCAAGGGCTCGTTGAGGCAAAACCTTACATAGGATATTTTGTGGTACAACTCAGCCAGAGGGATATTCAAGAGTTATTTGACCTTCGGAAGTCGTTGGAGACTTTGGCACTAAGGTACGTTTACGAGAATGTTGATGAAGAAAAGCTTAAAGAACTTCTAAAGAGACTTGATGATCTTGAACAGCGTGGATTTCCGGTAAAGGATACTCAGAAATTCGATGAAGATTTTCATCTTGGGTTCTTGATCAGGGGTTCAGGTAACAGGTGGCTGGAGAAGTTCGCAAATGGGGTGATAGATCTCATCCATCTAACGACTCGCCTTTCGATAAACCCTGAAGTAGCCTGTGTAGAACATCGCAAGATTATAAAAGCGCTGATACGTGGTGATTTGAGGAAAGCCACTGTGGCATTAGACGCCCACATTGAGCGGTCGAAGTGCGATGCTATGTTAGGCCATAAAAAATGAGTAAGAAGGGAGGTGATATCCGACAGAAGGTGGTTTCCAATTTGGCGCACGATGGCGGAGGTGTGTAAGCAATGAAAGGAAAATGGCGGAGGTGAGCAAACAATGAAAGGAAAGTGCCTTTGGATGGTATGTTTAGCTCTTGTGTTTACACTGGGAATTTATGATTTGGCCGGTGCAAAGACGGTGCTTACCATACAGTCAGGCTATCCGGAGATAGCAGAAAACGTTTATAAAATAGCGGCTGCCGATTTCGAAAAGGAACACCCAGATGTTACCGTTAAAGTCGCTTATTACAACCTGCGTGATCATGAGCAAAAGCTGGCCATGCAGTTCGCTGCAGGTACACCGCCTGATGTGGTAGAGACTTCTACATATTTTATCGCAAAATTCTTGGCAGCTGGTATGTTACAGGAAGCCCCAGCGGACATCGTTGAGTACATAGAAAAGAATGTCATGCCATATGCAGCAAAATTTTACAAATATAATGGGAACATTTATGGAATGCCTTACTTCATCGGGATTATCGCTTTGTACTATAACAAAGACATGTTCATTGAAGCTGGCCTTGATCCTGACCGCCCTCCTCGTACTTGGGAAGAGTTGATCGGTTTTGCTTGTCGACTTGCTAAGTACGAAAAGGGACGGCTCGCGCGCAGTGGCATCAGCTTGAGGCTTTCTGGTGGCGGTTCCGGGGTGGCTGAGAAATGGTGGCCATTCCTTATCCAGGCTGGCGGGACAATTCTGGAGAAAACCGCCGATAGCAAATATCGCGCTGGCTTCTACAATCAAGCAGGGTTCGATGCACTGGATCTCTACATCAAGCTATTGCATTTGTATAAGGTGGACAGTTACGAAGTAAAGCATGATGCAGAGGCCTTCGCTTTGGAACAAACCGCAATGTTCGAACGTGGTGCATGGGTTACTGGATACCTTAAGGAACACAACCCCGACCTCAATTACGGTATAGCGCTTCTCCCACAGTACAAACAGCGAGGAACGGTAACGGCCAACTTTGGCTTCTACGTACCACAAGCTGCGAAGAACCCTGATCTGGCGTGGGAGTTCATCCGCTTCCTTCAAAGGCCAAAGTACCAACTGTTGATGCCGGAAAAATCAGGGTGGATCCCTGTTAGGAATGATGTAGATTACAGTGGTGTTTTGAAGGAAACCCCACAGCTTGCGACTTTCTTCGAGACCCCCGAAGATTATGTCGTGGAATCCTACACAGGCATCAGCCCAGAGAACGAGATCATGACCAAATTGGCCGCTCACTTGGTCAAGGCTTACAGACAAGCTAACCTCCTTGATAATCCTGAAGGCATTTGGAAAGTCTTGGAGCAGGCTGCTGCGGAAGTTAATGAGATCCTCAAGCGTGAGGGCCTCTACGGAGAGTAAAAATGGTAAGGGCCCAGGGGTTACCTGAAAATGGCCCTGGGCCCACTCTCTTGCACCTTCTATGATAAGGGCGTGTCGTTTTCGGAGCCTTAGCTTGGGCAAAGTCAATCGCACTCTCTTCGTGTTTTCTGTCGTTTTTTTCTTGTACTTCCTTTTCGGAATCCTGCGTTTGGCTCCCATTCTTCAGATGTTCCGCATTAGCTTCTACGACTTCGACCTCATAGGGCTAAGAAAGGAGTTCATCGGGTTCCGTAATTACATTGAGCTATTTCACGACACAAACTTTCACATTGCTTTAAGAAACACCCTCCTAGTGGTTGCGATTTCTGTGCCCACCACGGTAATATTGGCCTTTATCTTGGCTCTTTTTTACAACACCAAACTGCGACTACGATCTTTTTATCAGCTTATTTATTTTATTCCAGCAATTATGCCTACAGCAGCGGTCTCCTTGATATGGAGGTGGATGTATGACCCTGGCTATGGTTTGTTGAATTATGTACTTTCGTGGTTCGGGATACGCCCTGTCCCCTGGTTGGTGGACGAACGGATTGCCCTTTATTCTGTTATTATCCTATGGGTATGGAAATGGGTTGGTTACTATGCGATCTTATTCTTGGTGGGGTTGCAAAACATTCCGGAAATGTACAAGGATGCCGCTAAAGTAGACGGGGCTAACTGGTGGCAGTCGCTCCGCTATGTGACTCTTCCCCTTTTGAAGCCTGTCACGCTCTTTGTTCTCATCATTGCATCTACTTGGGCCTTCCGCATCTTCGTGCCTGTCTACATCCTGACTCTCGGTTCTCAAGGGGCTCCTGGAAATGCTGTACGGGTGATCGTTTATGATATGTATGAGAATTACTTTGTTTATGATAGAGTTGGTTATGCCTGTGCGGAAGGGTTTGTGCTCTTCCTTATCGTGGCTCTTTTTACTTTCTTACAACTTAAGCTGACTCGAGGTTCTGAAGCGGAGGGAGGTACATGAACTTCATAGAACGTTTCAAAAAGCTCGTGTTGTATTTGTTGCTGACTCTTGGAGCGGCCTTCATAGTGCTTCCCTTCATTTGGATGCTCTCAACAGCTTTTAAGCCACCTCAGGAGGTTCTTTCCCTAAAGCCACATCTCATTCCAGCGCATCCCACACTCGATAATTTCATCACCGTTTTTACTAAAGCACCTTTTGGAAGATTTATCCTTAACAGCACAATCATTGCCGTTCTTTCGACTATAAGTATTGTGTTGACATCAAGCCTAGGAGGGTTCGTTTTTGCCAAATACAGATTTATAGGAAGAAACTTTCTCTTCTGGACATTGATATCCACAATCATGATTCCTCCTCAGGTCTTCGTGTTTCCTCTTTACCTTTTCATGCGGGATTTAGGCCTAGTTGATACTTACTTAGGGATTCTGGCGCCATCGTTAATTATGGGTTTTGGTCTTTTCCTTATGAGACAGACAATCTCTACCATCCCAGATGAGCTGTTGGATTCAGCGAGAATTGATGGTTGTTCAGAGTTCAGAATTTATTGGAATATTATCGTGCCTGTTATAAAGAACGCAATGGGAGCCCTTGGCATCTATGCCTTTATCACATCTTGGGGTTACCTGCTATGGCCTCTCATTATCACGAACTCCGAAGAGTTATTCACAGTTCCCCTTGGGCTTGCTGTTTTCCAAAAACGTTTCACGGTTGAGTACGGGCCAATGATGGCTGCCTGTACCATTGCAACTTTACCTCTCTTTCTTGCCTTTGCAATCTTTAGAAGGCGAATTGTAGAGAGTTTTGTCCTCAGCGGTTTGAAGGGGTGACCAATGAATATAGACGCTTCCGCATTGAAATGTCCTTTTCAGAAGGGAGCTAATATAGGATTATACGAGGAGCCCGGGAAAATTGGTCACGAATACGTTCACATCACCACGACCACGGACTTTGAGATGGAGGAGAGGGTGACTTCCGTAGCTACAGGCATCCGAGGACCAGCAGGGGGATCCTCCACAGATAGTGCTCAAGCTAGCAGTGACCAAAGCGGTGACCTTGGTAAGGTGCTAGGCCTGGCCAGGAAGCGCTTGCGATGCCAATGTGATGGAAAAGTACAAAGCGGCCTGGTCGGATGGGAGTTGAACCAACTAGTGCGGGAGGCATTGCGGCTTGGGGGCCGCTACCGGGTGGAGGACCTTGGGATCGAACTAAAAAAGGGATTTGAGCTGTGCCAGTACGTGTTGGTATGGAACTCTAGGGAGGTAGCCTCAAGACTGAACAAGGTGGGAGCAGATTCGTGTGAAGCTCAAAGTGGAACTTGCTCAACTCAGACGAAAGGAGCACACCGAAGCGGTGTGCCTCCTCAAGACAGGAGGTATGTGCAGCCGCTTACCGTTGGGGAACTGGTAATCGATCGGGCCAAAGTGTGCTTTCTTTCTACCACCGATCCCAACCTGCCAGCCAAAGAGATCGCACCTGGATGCAAGCAGCTGATGGACAAGCATTCCAAGCCCTTAAGGATGTACTAGAAAGGAGTGAAGGAGATGGAATACAAACCATTGGTACTCTCAGGGAATAACTGGATGGAGATCTGCTCGAAAGATTATTGGGAATTCATCAACACCGTGGTCTTTGAGGCAGGAATACGTCTCCTGCTAGAAAGGCATCGTAGGAGACCAAACTTCCCCTTTCCTGACACAAAATTCAACCCTAATACCGGGATCGATTTGCCGAAGAGTAGCTATAGTGTTCTCTATCCGTGGTTTTTTGGACGAGGCGCTGAAGCCTGCGCAGCGCATTTGGCAATTCTGGAGGCACTTTCTGGACTGAGAGACGTAAGAAGGGAAGCTCAGGAATTGCTTAACTCTTTTATTAAGGCATCGACGGACGCGATATTGAAAACCATCGACCGTAACAAAGGACGGTGTCCCTTTAGAGTGAATACGAACTTTCAAGCGATCGATCACTCCGGTAAGGCTATCCAAGTGGATCCTTCAGTTCGTAGTCCAGCGGATCTATTCTGCGCGAAAGGCCTGTTGGTTAGCAAGGAGAGCGATAAGGTTGCAGTGGGTAAACGCATGTTTTGGGAGTTCGTCGAGATTGCACTCGATTCAGGCTATCAATCTGAGTATATAGATGAATCCACGGAGCTTCTCAGCCATGTTCCATATATGCTGGCACTGGGTGCTATACGCTATTTAATAACACTTGAGAGCGATAGAGACCTGTATGATTATGCTAAACTTGTTGCCACTATTATTACCACCGTGCTTAAGAGGCATTACGATGCGGAAACGCATGTATTCTCTGAATATGTATTAAAGACAACTCACCAACGCTTATCATACTTAAATCCTGGACATGCTATTGAATTTGCAGGTTTGGGTTTACAGGCCATTGAAGCTATTGAAGAGGCGGCATCATCCTTATCTTCTGATATCAGTGCTACCTTTGAGGAAGCTAAATTTACACTGCCGAAGATATTAATAAACAGTTTTCAATTCGGATATAACGCGCTACATCATGGAATATTTCAAGCAGTGGATACTAGAACAAAGGAAATACTTGACGAGAACATGCCTTGGTGGAACTTGCCGGAGACCTTGCGGGCTGCTACCCGTGCAGCAGTTGTCATAGACGATGCAGTGCTTAAACGAAGACTTCTTGATATTATTGCAAAATGCCATAATGATTATTTTACTTATTATATAAACCCGCAATTAATGTATTTTCCCTTTAGGACTCGAAATGGGAAAACCGGTTGTGTTGTTGACGTAATGCCTGCAGTCCCAGAAGCTGACCCATTGTATCATTCTAACCTCTCTTTTATCGATATGCAGGATGTTTGTTTAAAAGTTTTATGTCCGAAGGAGGTGAATAATCACCGATAGGAGGCTACCATGAAAACACGAAGGGAAATAATGTTGGATACCCTTTCAAACCGAAGCGTGGATGTGGTACCACAACAAGTTGTTTTTCATGACATTAATGCGCTAAAACTGGTGGCCAAACGTAGACACAGAAGTGTATTGAGTGACATTCTCGAGTGGCTTGAGCTTTTAGATGACTTCATGGTGGATGTCACTCCAGTCCATTTGCATGAGTCATCATGGCTGAAGGAAGTCGAAACACTTTCACGGATTGAACTAGAACATTCCTGCACGGGTGGAGGGGTATTAAGGACCCAAGTAATTGATGAAACCGAAGAGCACCTTATTTTCCAATTCGAAAACGGGGCACGCTGGCGAATAAACAAACGCCCATTTCGAC
>QMLZ01000172.1 GCA_003646995.1 Deltaproteobacteria bacterium
CAACACTGAGCTGGTAGACCTCATGATCATGGACGGCCTTTTTGAGATATTTTATGGTTATCACATGGGCATTACCGCTGAGAACATCGCAGAAAGGTACGCAATAAGCCGTGAAGAACAGGACGAGTTAGGCGCTTTAAGCCATCACCGGGCACGTAAGGCCATAGCAGACGGCATTTTTAAGGATGAGATAGTCCCCGTTGTTATTCCTCAGCGAAAAGGCGATCCCATAACTTTTGATACAGACGAAAGGCCAATGGATACCAGCGTGGAGAAAATGGCCAGGCTGCGGCCTGCTTTCAAGAAAGATGGCACTGTAACCGCTGGAAATGCGTCGGGGATCAACGACGCTGCCGCCGCCCTCTTACTCATGAGCCAAGACAAGGCAAAGGAGCTGGGCCTTGAGCCAATAGCCAGGGTTAGGGCATATGCTTCGGCTGCCATTGATCCGGCCTACATGGGGCTAGGGCCGATTCCTGCGGTTAGGAAAATTTTGAAAATGGAAAACCTCTCTGTGGATGACTTCGGTGTGATTGAATTAAACGAGGCCTTTGCCGCGCAGGCAATTGCCTGCATGCGGGAGCTGAACCTGGACATTGAGAAGACCAACGTGCTCGGAAGCGGAATTTCTATAGGACATCCCATCGGATGCACAGGAGCCCGCATAATCCTTACGTTGGCCAATGAGATGAAAAGGAAAGGACACACCCTGGGCCTAGCCACCCTTTGTATTGGAGGGGGTCAGGGAATGGCTACAGTCCTGGAAAAAGCATAGGAGGTGGACCAACATGGGATACGACAATATCATATATGAAAAAGAGGGAAATGTAGCGATCATTAAGTTCAACAGGCCCAAGGCATTGAATGCGATCAATCCTGACGTTTTGAACGAGCTGGAAGATGCTCTCGAAAAGATTGAGCAGGACAAGGAAGTCCGTGTGCTGGTGCTCACGGGAGAGGGCGAAAAGGCCTTTGTTGCAGGGGCTGACATCTCCGTGATGGTGAACTTGAACCCTCTTCAGGGGTACAATTTTTCACGTCGCGGGCAGGAGCTCTTGTTCAAGATAGAGTCCTTACCCATCCCCGTTATAGCCTGCGTCAACGGGTTCGCCCTGGGCGGGGGGACAGAGATAGCAATGGCATGTGACTTTATCTATGCCTCAGAGAGCGCCAAGTTCGGCCAACCCGAGATTAACCTTGGCATTGTGCCGGGATTCGGCGGTACACAGAGATTGGCAAGGCTGGTGGGCAAGGCAATGGCCAAGGAATTGTGTATGACAGGCGTAATAATAAGTGCTGAGGAGGCAAAACAAATTGGGCTGGTCAACAAGGTTTTCCCTCCTGACAAGTTATGGGAAGAGACCATGAAAACTGCCCAGGTACTTGCTTCAAAGGGCAAGGTCTCCATGAGGGCGGTAAAGTACTGTATTGACAGAGGCTTTGATGTAGACGTGAGAACCGGTTGTTACCTGGAAGCGGATGCCTTTGGAATCTGCTTATCAAGCCCCGATGGCAAAGAAGGGCTTTCCGCATTCCTTGAGAAACGCAAACCCCAGTTCAAAGGAGAGTTGGAGTGATATGGATTTCCAGCTGACAGAAGAACAACAGATGGTAAGGGATATGGCTCGGCGCTTTGCTGAGTCTGAGATCAAGCCCAAGGCGGCAGAGTTAGACAGGACGCACCAGCATCCGGCAGAAATAATAAAACAGCTTGCTGAGCTTAAGATGCTGGGCATCGCTGTGCCCGAGGAGTACGGTGGCGGCGGAATGGATAATGTCAGCTACGTGCTCGCCCTCATAGAGGTATCAAAGGCCTGCGCTTCAACGGGCGTAATCATGTCCGTGAACAATTCCCTCTACTGCTTCCCTGTTATGGCTTACGGGACAGAGGAGCAGAAGAAAAAATACCTTTCCCCGTGCGCATCAGGGGAAAAGTTAGGGTGCTATGGTCTGACAGAAGCCGGAGCTGGCTCTGATCCCGCGGCCATGAGGACCATGGCGGTCAGGGACGGAGATGAGTGGGTAATAAACGGAGAGAAAAAATTCATAACCAATGGAAATGTCGCATCATATTGCGTGCTTGCAGCGGTCACTGAAAAGGGCAAGGGCTATAAGGGCATAAGCTCTTTCGTGGTTGACCTGGAAAACACACCGGGGTTCAGGCTTGGGAAGCTGGAAGAAAAGCTTGGCATACTGGCCTCAGGGACGGCTGAACTGGTATTCGAGGATGCCCGGCTCCCTGCTGATGCCTTGCTGGGGCAACCTGGCGAGGGTTTCAAGCAGATGTTGACAACACTGGATGGCGGCAGGATAGGTATAGCTGCCCAGGCCGTGGGTATTGGAAGGGCGGTCCTGGAAGAGGCCCTGGAGTATGCCAAGGTTCGGGAGCAATTTGGTAAGCCCATTTCCTCTTTTCAGGCCATCCAGTGGAAGCTTGCAGACATGGCCACGGAATTGGATGCAGCGGAGCTGTTGACCTTGCGGGCCGCGTGGCTTGAGGATCACCATAAGCCTTATGAGAAGGCCGCCGCAATGGCCAAAATGTACGCATCTGATGTGGCGATGAGGGCCTCTATTGAGGGGGTGCAGATCTTGGGTGGTTATGGTTACTGCAAGGAATACCCCATGGAAAGGCATATGAGGGATGCTAAGATATGCCAGATATATGAAGGAACAAACGAGATAATGCGTCTGGTCATTGCTAGAAACCTGATCAGGGGTAGGTAGTATCCCTGTCAGGGAAAAGCGAAAAACCAGGGGAGGTGGGCCCATGGCAAAAACGTTTAATCCCAAGATGTTCGATGACATCAAAGAGGGATACCAAAAATGGGAAAAGGAGATTGAAAAGGCCTTTTCAATCCGCCCGGAGAGACTCAAGCGTTTTTCCACTGTGTCAGATCGGGAAATAAAGCGCATTTACACACCCGAGGACATAAAGGACCAGGATTTCAAACAGGATATTGGTTTCCCCGGGACATATCCCTATACAAGGGGGGTGCAGCCCTCCATGTATCGGGGTAGGCTATGGACCATGCGGATGTTCGCCGGCCTGGGTACCGCCAAGGACACCAACAAACGGTTTCACCTGTTGGTCAAAGAAGGCCAGACAGGCCTGTCCACCGCCTTTGACATGCCCACACTCATGGGTTATGACTCCGATTCTCCTAGGGCTAGGGGTGAGGTTGGAAAATGCGGGGTGGCGATTGACACCCTGGTGGACATGGAGGACCTCTTTGAAGGCCTGCCCATTGACAAGATAACCACCTCCATGACCATCAATCCACCTGCGCCCGTGATCTGGGGAATGTACATTGCAATGGCTGAGAATCGAGGTATAGACCGCAGGATTATTGGGGGCACCATTCAGAATGATATGCTCAAGGAGTTCATTGCCCAGAAGACATTCATGTGCCCGCCCGAGCCCTCCCTGAGACTTATTACTGATACAGTGGAGTTCGGAACATACGAGGTGCCCAAGTGGAACACCATTAGTATCAGCGGCTACCACATAAGAGAAGCTGGCTCCACTGCCGTGCAAGAACTGGCCTTCACCTTGGCCGACGGCATAGCTTATACCCAAGCCGCCATTGACAGAGGACTGGATGTTGACAAGTTTGCACCCAGGTTCTCCTTCTTTTTTAACAGCCACATCGATTTTTTCGAGGAGATAGCCAAATTCAGGGCTGCCAGGCGCATGTGGGCCAAGATCATGAAGGAGCGCTTCAAGGCAAAGAACCCGAGATCTTGGTGGCTGAGGTTTCACACCCAGACAGCCGGTTGCTCTCTCACGGCCCAGCAACCTTACAACAATGTGGTCAGAACAGCCCTTGAAGCACTGGCAGCGGTGTTGGGCGGCACCCAGTCGCTGCACACCAACTCCCTTGATGAAGTTCTCGCGCTTCCGACCGAGGAAGCGGCGACCATAGCCTTGAGGACGCAGCAAATCATTGCTGAGGAGTCCGGCGTTGCCAATACCATTGATCCACTTGCAGGTTCATATTTTGTGGAGGCCCTAACGAATCAAATGGAAGAGGAGGCCTTCGAGATAATCCAAAAAATCGACGACATGGGAGGAATGCTGGCAGCTATCGAAAAGAACTATCCCCAGCAAGAGATAGCTGATGCAGCATATCATTTCCAAAGGCGCATTGATTCGGGCGATAGGGTGCTTGTGGGTGTAAACAAGTACGTGATGGAGGAAGACATTCCTGTTGAGATACTCGAGATCGACGAAGAGCTGGAGAGGCTTCAAATTGAGAAGACCAGGAGGATCAAGGAGGAAAGGGACCAAGCCGAGGTAAAGCGTAGGCTCGAGGCGATCGGGGAGGCCTGCACAGCCAACCAAAACGTGATGCAACCAATCATAGATGCAGTCAAGGCCTATGCTACGGAGCAGGAAATCTGCGATGTGTTCAGAGACGTCTTTGGTGTATACAGGGATCCGGGGATATATTGAGGAGGCGTTGGGCATCAGGCATTAGGCGTTGGGCATTGGGATGTGGGGGCGAAGGGACAGAAAGGGAGGGGTCCTGCTTAGGTTTTGATAATTAGGTAAAACATTGGTTAAGCTGAAGGGATAATGCATGGAGCGCGAGAGAAAACTGAGAGTTATGGTTGCAAAACCAGGACTTGATGGCCATGATAGGGGAGCCAGGATCATAGCCAGGGCATACAGGGATGCTGGTTTTGAGGTGGTCTACACAGGTCTTCACCAGACTCCTGAGGAGATAGTTGAGGCGGCGATTCAAGAAGACGTGGACATGATAGGACTTTCCAGCCTGGCTGGTGCTCACCGCTACCTTTTTCCAAGAGTTGTGGAGCTTCTCAAAGAAAAGGGAGCTGATGACATAGTAGTATGCGGGGGTGGTATAATCCCTGATGAAGACATACCGAAGCTCAAGGAGGCGGGCATCAAGGAGATTTTTACCCCAGGGACACCCTTGGACGAAATAGTGAACTGGGTAAAGGAAAACGTGAAGCCGCGAGAGAGATATTAACCAATGGACGAGATAGTGAAGAAGGTAGTGGAAGGAGATGTAAGGACAGTAGCGCGCCTTATTCGTGATATTGATGATGGAATTCCAGAAGTCAGGGAGGTGCTGAAGAAGCTCTATCCTTATACGGGAAATGCCTACGTGATAGGTATTACCGGTGCCCCGGGGGTCGGCAAGAGCACGCTTGTGGACCAAATGGTTGCACATCTGAGGAAAAAGGGCAAGACTGTTGGCGTGCTCGCCGTGGATCCCACCAGTCCTTTCAGCGGAGGAGCCATTCTCGGTGACAGGGTCCGAATGCAGCGTCACAGCATGGACACTGGGGTTTTCATTCGGTCCATGGCCACCAGGGGTCACTTTGGAGGCCTTACCCAGTCGACCCGCAGCGCGATTGACGTCCTGGATGCCATGGGCAAGGACTATATCTTGGTTGAAACGGTAGGCGTTGGGCAGGACGAGGTAGACGTGGTAAAAAGCGCCCATACCACCGTCATTGTTGTAATACCAGGAATGGGCGATGACATTCAGGCTATAAAGGCGGGGATACTTGAGGCTGGAGATATCTTTGTCATAAACAAGGCGGAAAGGGAAGGCGCGGACAAGACCCTTGCCGACCTGCGGCTTATGCTGGACATGGATCAAAACAAGTACAAGGAAGGCAAGTGGAGGCCTCCCATTCTAAAGACCGAGGCGGTTTTCGACAAAGGAGTTGTTGAACTGCTGGAAGAGATTGAGAAGCATAGAGAATACCTGGAGAAGACTTGCGGCACCCTCATTCCTCGTCGACGAAAAGAAAAGGTGCGCCAGGAACTTTTTGACATGGTTAAGAGCAGGCTTATTGAAGAGGTGCTGGGCAAACTCACTGACACTGGTGAGTTTGACAAGGCGGTGGATGAGATTGTAAAAGGTAAGATAGATCCTTATACAGCATGCGATAAGCTTGTACTACCAAAGATAGAGCCATTCGGCGCAAGGGATAAGTAATACTTTTGGGCGTGGCGTAAGCCCGCAGGAACTGAATACTGGCAATCATGATCGGCTGGATTCAAGAAGGGGTGCTTTCCGCAGCATGTATTTTTTTCCTCCTGTTTGGGGTTCACCTCTTAATAGCATCCTACGGACTAGACAATCCATTTTGGTTTGTTATGACATTTTTTTCCTCCTCCCTCATTATCCTTATCAGCGCCGCCCTCTTGCTCGGGTTTATCCTCAGGATGGTGGCAAGGTACAGAAGGCGGCAGGAGGACCGACAGTAGGCCCTGTCCGCGGAATTTGAAGCCGTGAACAGGGCGCTTTTAAGGAGGTAGTATGGCTACGAGGAAAAAGACCCAGTCAATTGGCAAGAAACTGCTCAAGTTGAGGAGGGACAAGAAGTTGACCCTTAAGCAC
>QMLZ01000173.1 GCA_003646995.1 Deltaproteobacteria bacterium
AGGCATAGATTTAGTTGTTGTTACTTATCACCTAGGAATGCGCACTCCCTCGTGGGAATTTCCACTCTGGCCTTTACAAATCGTTGTGCCAATTGGTTTTCTATGTTTCCTGCTTGAGACAGTTTCGAATTTGATCGTTACAATATCGAGAACGAGAAAAGGAACTTGAGATGGAATTTAATAGCCTTTTGCCAGTTATAGTTGTACTTTTGGGGCTCCTTTTCATGGGAGCCCCCGTGGCTGTGGCTTTGGGGGGAAGTGGACTATTGGGCTTATGGCTTCTGTTGGGAGCAAGAGGATTAGATGTTGCCGTACAGACAGCAGCAACGAGCTTAAATAGCTTCGTGCTTATTGCTGTTCCTCTATTTATCGCAATGGGTGTGTTCTTAGCCGAAGGAGGAATAGGTGAGAGACTTTATAACATGTTTGACGCTATGCTTAGACATATCCCTGGTGGGGTAGGGATTGCAACTGTCCTTACTTGTGCCGTGCTGGCAGCCATGTGTGGAACAAGTGTAGCCATTGCGGGTATGGTAGGGGCTTTTGCTCTCAAAAACATGCGGCGGTTAGGATATAGTTTGCCTCTTAGCATGGGGACGGTTGTTGGAGGTGGTGCTTTAGGAATGTTAATTCCACCAAGCTTACCGATGATTCTTTATGGAGCCATCGCTCAAGAGTCCGTAGGAAAGCTTTTTATATGTGGTATAGGCCCAGGTATCGTGGCTGTCATCTTCTTTTGTGGCTGGGTATATGTTGCCTTCCGTAGGGAAAAAGGCGGAAAAGTAGCTCCTCCGGCGAGTTGGTCCGAGAGATGGAAGGCCTTCAAAGAAGGTTTTTGGGGGTTACTCATTCCTCTACTTATCATTGTGCTGCTTTACTGGGGAGTGGCGACCCCCACCGAAATAGCCGCCCTTGGATGTGTAATTTCCCTTTTTGTAACTTTAGTTATCTATCGCTCCATATCCATCAGAAACCTTATCCCAGTGTTGCGACGAGCACTTAGCTCGTCAGTGATGATACTATTTATAATTGTGGGTGCCTTGATTTTAGCCAAGTTTGTAACTCAGGCAGGAGTTGCTCGGGCAGTAGCTGACATTTTTGTTGGCCAAGGCATCCCGACATGGGGATTCCTCCTTATCACCATGGCCATCATCTTAGGCTTGGGTTGTCTCATGGAAGGCGCATCGCTCATGTTGCTTTTACTCCCTATTTTAATTACTACTGTACACGCTTACAATTACGATCCGTATGTTTACGGAGTACTTTTGGTGATAAACATAGAGTGTGCTATGTTAACTCCACCAGTGGGCCTGAACCTTTACGCTGTAGATGGAATAGCCAAAGCGCAAGGCTTACCCAGCACTTTAGGTACCGCAGTGAGAGGGAGTTTTCCATTCTTGATTGGCTATTTAATTGTTATGATCCTAGTTGCAGTATTTCCCGAAACAGCTCTCTGGATTCCTCATCACCTTTTCAACTTCTGAGCTCAATTATTAGTTAAAAAGGGTTTCCAAGTAATCGAGTAAGCTGCGAAATGTTTCTCACATTTTCCAAATCTTCGACCATAGCAATTATTTCTGAGGTTTTTTCAGCTGCAACACCGACCTCTGAGCTGCAGTCAAGAAATTTTCTTTTTATGTGCTCCATGGACAATGGCCTTTTGGCCCCTCCTTGAATGAATATTTCCTCTTCCTCAATTACATTGCCATTCTTCAATTTTATTATCATACGTTCTGGATAAGGATATTGTTCTTCAGGATATTGGGTGGAGATCTTTTCAAGGTCGCTGTTGTGAAAAACCTTTATCTTCTTCATCAACTGCTGCACCTCGGGTTCGTTTACGGCCTGATCAGTGAAATGGCCAAGCCTTACATTGCCGTCCAACAGGGCCCTAGCAAAAGCATACTCTTTTGAGAACTTAGCTTCTTTCCCCGTTTTAGGGATCGATGGAACAATTTGTCGGGGAGGACCTTCGTAACCCCATGATATGGGTTCCTTTGTATCAGCATAGTTTTTTGATAACATGGCAGAAAGAGTCTTCGGTTGAGAATGTATTTCTATCTCCTCAATATCTTCTACGGAGAAAGGGTATTTCTTTCTCATAAGGATTCCGTACTCTATGTTTATCGCTAAGCCATGGCAGCAAGGATAAAGTTTTGGACATAAAACACCAGGTGTTTCTAATCCAAAGGGATTACCTAACTTTTTGATAGGCTCTAAAGAAAGATTTTCTCCCCAGCCATAAGCGTAAAAAAACCCTGAGGGACCTTCAAGGGAGTTCTTAGCAGCCGAAAATCCTTGTTTTGCAAGTGTTGCAGCTTCCACACCGCCCCTTGCAGCAAGTCCAGCGTGCAGGGGCTTCGTCATCGTTCCAAAGTTCACGGCTATTCCACTTGCCATCGAGGCGGCTATCCCCATGGCGTTTTGAACCTGTTCAGCGTTGAGCCCCAAGAGCTTGCCACATCCTACGGTTGCTCCAAAGACACCGAAAAGAGAGGTACCATGCCAACCCTTTCGTATCCAGCCAGGTGTCATGACCTCGCCTATCCGCAGAGCAACTTCATGTCCAAGGACAAAACCCAGCAATAAATCCTTACCGGAGGCCTCCAGTTTTTCCGCAACGGCCAAAATGGCGGGTAAAATGCTGGTGCTAAGGTGGCTTCTTATAGTGGGACAGGTCTCATCATAATCAAGCAAGTGACCGATATAACCATTCGCAAATGCTGCAAGGGAAGGAGTTGTCTTTTGGGGGCAGCCTAAAACGGTACACTGGCTGTCTTTGCCCAATTCCTGGATGAACCCCAACATAGCTTTGACATCATGCTCCTCTTTCAATGCGGCCAAGGCGGCAGCTATCCAGTCCAGCACCCCCATTTTGGCCTGTTCTAAAGCCACTTTGGGAAGTTCCTCAAACCCTTTTTCTACGGTGAAACGTGCTACGACCTCGCTCAGCTGCATGAGTTTATATCTCTTTTAGGTATTTTTTGGCTATCCGTAAGGCCTTCTTCGGCTCGAGGTTCGCCAGTATCCCAATGGCATAAAGGATGTAGTCGCCGTCCAGGTAGAGCCTAGGTGATTCAGGTTTAAGCAGATTTGGTCTCTTCCGATCAAATAGGGCCCCCTCCAAGACAGACCTTGGATCCTGGGCGAAGACGATAGGCCCCCCGGTTCCGATTAGAGAATTGATACCTCTCAGGTCTTTCCCTCTCTGGACGATCATACGTCCTGCTGGGCCGTACCAATCCTCTATTCTTCCGACATGTCTTTCAACAGCTACCTGGGTGGCGATTCGGGCAAGTTTCATATCCAAACGTCTTTCTTCGGGAGTTTTGGGCAGCTTATTTACTCTTGAGAGAGATCCAGCCACATCTAAATCATGGTCATCCAAAAAGCCTTTTTCTCTGCCAATCTTCAATAGCGTATCTATGTTGTGCCTAACCCCAAGGTCACCCTCTACGGTGCGTTTCACAAGAGGTTCGGGCAGAAGGTCGCCGTATATCGCATCCTGAGTCACTTTCCCCTCCGCTATAGAATGGACATCCGTCGTAGCTCCACCCACATCTACAACCATCAGTTCGCCGAGTCCCTCTTCCCCATTCACCCCTTCTGACAAAAGCTTCGCAGCATTCAGCACCGCTTGTGGAGTAGGCATAAGCACTTCCTTTACC
Organism: Deltaproteobacteria bacterium; assembly: GCA_003646995.1. The sequence goes on from QMLZ01000173.1 coordinate 3,669, forward strand.
ATCTCCTTGACCCTTTCTATCCCCTTAGCCCTCACGATGTTCTTGACAAACACATCCCTTATCGCCTCTCTACAAGAAGAGACCTCTATTTTGCCTATCTCTGGCATGACGTTTTTTGCTAGCTTTACCTTTTTCCCACCATTTTCTAGTATGGATCTCACTCTATCCTGTGCCCCTTTGTTACAGGCGACAACTATCACCGCGTTTATTTTAGAGGAAGCCAGCATCTTGGCGTTGTGAAGCACTACGCTCTCATTTCCCCCATCGGTGCCCCCTGCCAGTAGGATAACTTCAGGGGATATAGCCTCTATTTCGGCCATTTCATCTTTTGTTAGCTCATATGAATAACTTCCTACAAGTTTGGCTCCAGCACCAAGGGCCGCTTCTGTGCCTGCCTTCAGGCTGAGATCAGGGACAAGGCCGATGCAGACCATCCGCAAACCACCCGCTGCGCTGCTGGAAGCCAGTACATCTTCTCTATCGATGGAAGTTATCCCCGCTTCGCTTTTTGCCTTTTGGATCGCCTCTCGAAGTCCTATCATCACATCTATATCCACAGTGGAAGGACCTTGCACCCGACAAATAACTTCCTCGGACGCAAGGTCCACCACTACCACCTTAGTAAAGGTGCTACCCAAGTCGACAAGAAACTTCACTTCTTTCACAGCTTGCCTTTTTTCTTCAAGTCTTCCTTCAAATCCTCCAAAACTTGATCCAACTCTACTTCAGGGGGGTATACCCGATCGAAACCCAATCTCTTAAAACGCTCCTCGTCCCCTTTCCCGTCATGCCTTCCTACTTTTAAATATCCTCCCACGTAGAGCAATACATCCTTCAATCCAGCCTCTATACACTTGTCCTTAAAGCCTGCTAAGTCCATTTCCCCCATTCCGTAAAGGGAGCTCACCAATATGGCCACGGCGTCTGTTTCCTTGGCAGCTTTGATGAAATCTTCAGGGGGAGTGAGACCTTTCAGCTCGACCACGTTGAATCCGTTCTCTCTAAGAAAACGGGATAAAAGGCTTACACCTATGGTATGTGAATCCTGTCCCACGGTACCTGTAATTATGGTTAATTTTTTCTCTCCCATCTTGGCCTCCTTTAAGCGTTAATTCGTCCGTTTAGGTGGAATCCACTTTCCGCCCCTCAACCTCCCCTTACTAAAAGCCCAAAAATCCTCTATGACCACTCTTAGATCCATCTTCCTGCCCTCTGCCAATTCCCTTTCCCTTATCTTTTCTCTGTGAAACTCTTTAACCTCTTCTGGTAAAGGCAGATTGCCAAAGTCGAGATAACGGCAGGCACCTCTGAGGTCCCTGATCCCCAGTACTTGGCTACGGACATTTATATTTCCACACAGGGGTAAATCATAAACACCAGTCTGAACTGCCCGTTCGAAACCAACTGCTACATCTCCGTCGCCAAACTCCAGTATCTTATCCATGATCGACCTCACTTCGAGCTCCATGATCCTCTCTTCTGTCCGCATCTCCTCGTTGTCAATCTTGAGCCCCTGTTCCCTTACGACGTCAAATATCCATTTTGCAGCCCGATAGCTCACAGCATGAGCTTCCTTACTGGGGATACCCGCTGCTTCGTCTATGCTTCTAAGATAAACTGCCTCTCCATCACATAAAGCAGCCACCATTGCGGAGTAACAAAGAAAGCCAAAGGCCCATCCCATGTCCTGAGGATAGGGGAAAAGGGGAATCTGGGAAGGGAAGACCCCTGGAACCTTTACATCCGTATACCCAAACTTCTGGAGGTATTCTTTCACGAGCCTTTCCATCAATCTGACTCCTGCTATGTCCTGTGCAATGTTTCCGTAAATGTAGGCCCAGGGTATGATTGCCTTAACCCCCTGCTCCGCTGCAAGGAGGGCGCAGACGATGTTGCTGACTATGCTGGGAGTAAGTGGAAATTGGAGATTTGTCCCGATGCCATCAAGGTCCACTGAAATTATCACTCCTTCCTCTGCATACTTGCCAATTAATCTATAGATATATTGATACTCTTCAATACATTGGGCCGCGGTTGCCTTTTTTTCATACCATCCAAAAGTTATAAGTGGGTCGACCAATGCCCCTGTCATCCCGGCGGCAAAGGCGATCTCCGCCATAAGTCTCACCCCACCCACATTGGTAAGCCTCTGGTCAAGGGCAGCATCGGTGGCCTCAACTACCCTTCGAGTGTTCTTTACGCCGTGAATCACCGTTGGGAACCCATTCAGTTTGGGTTCCCCCGTCTTCACAGACTCCTCTAAGCCCCTCTGTGCCTTCTCGTAGCGGCCCAGCCTGCAGAAACTATCCGGGGTAACAGGGACGATCGGTAGCCCCGCTTCAACCAAAGTTTTGTTGAGTTCAATTTCCTGTTCGAGGATCGGCGTTCCCGCCCTCGGGAAAACCACTATCCTGCCCTCCTTACGCAGATTCTCCACCACGCGGTAGCATATCTTATGCTCTGGCAAAGACTTGTGAAACTCAACAGCCTCCTCAAAATCGACCTCCTTTCCTGTAGGCCACATAGCCAAGACTTTTTCCCTTTCCTTGAGGAAAAAATCCTCCGTCCATTTCTTGTTCCGAATCTCCATGTTTCCCTCCTTAAGGCTTAGTCAAAGTTCTCCGTAGAACGCTTTACATCATCAGGCATAAATACGTTGAGAAACATCACGGCCACCTGGCGACATTGAATCCTCGACAGAAGC
>QMLZ01000174.1 GCA_003646995.1 Deltaproteobacteria bacterium
CCCAACTTATTGAGAAGTTACCGCGGTTTTCTCTAAAACCAATCCTTACTTTCTATCAGGGCTATGGCAGAGCATGCCATTGCAGCCGCCCCTACTGGAAGGATCGACTCGTCGAAGTCAAAGTGGGAGCTGTGAAGAGGGTTATTACCCTTCCCTTTATTGTTTCCGCACCCAAGGAGAATAAAGCAGCCAGGCACCTTTTGGGAATAGAAGGCAAAGTCCTCGCCGCCAAGAGAAGGGGTGGGATACTCTATGACCCTTTCCTTTCCCAGAGACTCCAAAAATGCAGTCCTTAGTAAATTAAACAAACCAGAATGATTGACCTGTGGAGGATTACCTTTAGTGATCTTCACATCCGCTTTGGCTCCCATAGACTTCGCAATATAATGGCATGTTTTTCTTATCAGGTCATGGACTCTTTGCCTGGTTTCATTTGAAAACGTTCTTATTGTTCCGGACATTATCACCTCTTTGGCGATCACGTTATGTGCTTCTCCCCCTGAGATTTGCCCAATGCTGACGACCTTTGGTTCGAGTGCATCCGTCTCTCTTGTAACCATGGCCTGAATTGAGCCAATAACTTGTGATGCAATAACAATGGAATCAACCACCTCATGAGGTCTAGCGGCATGACCGCTTTTACCAACAATATGTATTTCAAACTTATCTGTTGCAGCCGTTACTACGCCTTCCTTAATTGCTATTTTTCCTGATGGAAATCTTGGAATGATATGAATGCCTACAATGGCACGCACAGGAGGTTTTTTTAGGACCCCTTTGGCAATAACAGTAGAAGCTCCGCCTTCTGAAATCTCCTCAGCGGGTTGAAAAATGAGTTTTACATTTCCCTTAAGATTTTCTCTTACCCTAGCCAGAATAGTCGCTGCACCCAAAAGAATACTGGTATGACCATCATGACCGCATGCATGCATGACGCCTGGATTCTGAGAACAATAATGGACATTGTTCTCTTCAGTGATAGGAAGAGCATCCATATCTGCCCTCAAGGCGATTGTCTTTCCCTTTTGTCTTCCTCTGATAAGCCCTACAACTCCAGTGCCTCCGATCCCTGATGTGTTCTCAATATTCAGCCGGTTTAGTTCTTCCAAAACTCTTTTGGAGGTCCTGAATTCTTTAAATCCGAGCTCGGGATACATATGGAAATCCCGGCGCCATTTAATGAGTCGATCTTCAAGATCAAAGGCCATGTGTAAGAGTTGAGATTTCATTTTTTCCACCACTCACAAATCCTTTTAGTGATTCCTTAATTACTCAATTATTGCGTATGTTCATTGTGCCCTACTATCCGACCTATCTAATCTTAAGACAGGCAACCAGATGGTTTGGCTCAACTTCAATTAATTTTGGTTCCTTTTCAGTGCACTCCTCAGAGGCATTAAAACATCTGTTTCGGAAGGGGCACCCTTTCTCAAGGGTAATGGGATCAGTAATATCTCCCTCTAGAATAATAGCCTCCTGAGCCAATTCAGGGTCTGGCACAGGGATGGCAGACAGAAGAGCCTGTGTATAAGGATGAAGGGGATTTTTGAAAATTCTCTCACAGGGCGCCATTTCGACGATTTTCGCAAGATACATCACGGCAACCAAATCGCTAATATGCTCAACCACAGAAAGATCATGGGATATGAACAGGTAAGTTAAGCCAAATTCCTCTTGTAAATCCATAAGCAGGTTTAATATTTGCGCCCGGATAGACACATCCAGGGCAGAGACAGGCTCATCTAAAATCAACAACTTCGGATTAAGGGAAAGGGCCCTGGCGATACAGATCCTCTGCCTCTGGCCTCCGCTGAATTCATGCGGAAATCGCCTGGCTTGATCCGCGCTCAATCCAACAACCTCAAGAAGCTTTTTTACCCTCTCCCGCCGGCCACGGGAGTTTAAAATTCCATGTACAAGCATGGGCTCTTCTATGAACTCACCGACACGCATCCTGGGATTCAAGGAGCCGTAAGGATCCTGGAAGACCGCCTGTACATCGCGACGGTATTGCATTTTTTCCTTCCCATCAAAGATATCGATGTTTTTCCCCTGAAAAAGCATCTCTCCGTCAGTAATCCTATACAGCCTCAGGATACATCTCCCTATTGTAGATTTTCCACAGCCGGATTCACCTACTAGACCAAAGGTCTGGCCTTTGTAAAGAGAAAAGTTTATTCCATCCACCGCCTTGATCATTCTTGCTTTTTTAGAAAATATTCCCTCCTTTCCCATGAGAAAATATTTCTTGATATTTTTTGCCTCTAGGATGGCCTCTCCCTTCATATTTCTCTCCATCTCCAGCAGGAAATCAAATGTCCTTTGCCTGCCGACTCTGTTGGCGGATATTCATGGGAGCATCTTTCAATGGAATAGTCACATCTTGGCTCAAATGGACATCCGGCTGGTAGGTTAAGGAGATCCGGAGGCTGTCCCCTTGTGCTGGAAAGCCTTTGTTGTTTTTTACCCAGGTGGGGAAGGGAATTGATTAATCCCCTGGTGTAGGGATGTTTATTGCCCTTAAACAACGTCTTCACATCCGCCCTTTCGACAATTTTCCCAGCATACATGACCAAAATATACTCGCAGAATTTGGCAATGACACCCAGGTCATGGGTGATCAGAATGATTGAGGTGTTGTATTTCTGACGGATCTCCTCCATCAATTTCAAGATCTGAGCCTGGATGGTGACGTCAAGGGCAGTTGTTGGTTCATCGGCGATAAGGATCTCTGGCTGGCATGCCAATGCCATGGAAATCATTGCCCTCTGTTTCATTCCGCCACTAAATTGATGCGGGTAAGCATGGATAAGGTTTTCTGAGGAGCGGATGTGGACAAGTTTGAGCATTTCGATAATCTTTTCCCTTAGATCATTTCCTTTCACATTTTGGCGCCTTCTAATGGCCTCGCCAATCTGGTTTCCGATATTGAAAACCGGATTCAAGGAGGTCATGGGGTCCTGGGAGATCATGAATAATTTCTTCCCCCTATACTGTCTCATCTCCTTTTGGGACTTTTTCACTAAATCTTCTCCTCGATATAGTATTTTCCCTTCCACGATCCGCCCTGCAGGTTTGGGCACCAATCGCAATATGGAAAGGGATGTCACACTTTTTCCGCTTCCCGATTCTCCCACAATTCCGAGGGACTGGCCTTTTTTCAAATGGAAGCTCCCCCCATCTACTGCCTTGACTACACCCATGTTCGTGAAAAAATAGGTCTTAAGGTTTTTCACCTCCAATATTTTTTCCTCTCCGCTCATTATCTTTTCCCTCTCACCACAGCACGTTGTCTCGGGTCCAACATATCCCTGAGCCAATCTCCCACCAGGTTGGTGCCAAGGACGACCAGCATGATCGCAAGACCTGGGAAGGTTGCCAGCCACCATGCATAGGTAAGATATTGTCTTCCATCCGCCAACATGATTCCCCACGAAGGTGTTGGTGGCTGTACACCAAGGCCCAGGAAACTCAATGCAGCCTCAAAAATTATTATTCGCCCAAGCATTAGAGTGCCCAAAACAATCAAGGAATTGACCACACTGGGAAAAATATGCTTCAGAAGGATCCTGTAGGTACTGCATCCAGCTATCTTTGCCAGATCGACAAATTCATTCTCCTTAACACTCAGCACCTCTCCCCTAATAACTCTTCCATAATCGACCCAGGAGGTTATTCCGATGACGATGATGATGTTTCTGAGGCTGGGGCCAAGCGCCCCAATAAGCGCTAAGGCAATAAGGATATATGGCATTGAAAGTTGGACATCGACCACTCGCATGATTATTGAATCGATCTTGCCGCCAAAATATCCCGAGATTAGACCAAGGCATGTTCCTATGAAGCCCGATATGGCTACAGCTATAAATCCCACCACCAGCGATATCCTGGCACCAAAGATGATTCTGCTAAGGATGTCCCTTCCTAATTCATCCGTTCCCAGGAGATGACTTAAAGTACCACCTTTAAGAAAAAAGGGGACTTTTAAGGCTTGAGTGATATCTTGATCTATTGGGCTATGCGGGGCTATAAATTCTGCGAACAGGGCCGCCATAACAAGCAGAAAAAGGATGGTCAACCCCCCCAAAGGGGCATTTTTCATATGTACCCATATTCTGCTTGATCTTGGCAAGGTTAAACCTTCTTCTACTTATATTTTATCCTTGGATCCAAATACGTGTAGATAATATCTACGAGAAAGTTAATGCCCACAAATAATACTGAAGTTATAAATACAGCAGTCTGGACCACAGGGAAATCCCTGTTGTATATAGCCTGCACAGCCATCCTTCCAACCCCTGGCCAGCTAAAAATAGTTTCTGTAATAACTGCTCCGCTGAGCATCCTGCCAAATTGGAGGGAGGTCATGGTGAGCACTGGAATAGAAGCATTTTTGAAAGCGTGTTTGAGAACAACAATATACTCTGTTAGTCCTTTGATCCTCGCCGTCCTGATGTAATCGGTGTCAAGGACATCAAGCATACTGGAGCGAGTGAATCGGGCAATGGCCGCGGTTGAAAACATCCCTAAAGTAATAGCAGGCAGTATGATATGCTCAATCCCTCCCCTTCCTGTTGAAGGCAACCAACCCAGAGTAACTGCGAATAAGAGGATCAGCATCAGGCCAGCCCAGTATACCGGGATCGACTGTCCCAAAAGAGCAAATGTCATGCCTATCCTGTCATAGTTGGATCGCGGCCTTATGGCAGAAATAATTCCAACCGGGAGGGCAATGACGATTGATAAGATCATCGCCGCTATAGTCAGTTCAATAGTAGCTGGCAATGCTCCTATTATTAGGGAAAAGGCGGATGTTTGATGCCTGAAGGATTGCCCAAAATCACCATGGGTTATGTTTTTTATGAATTCAAAATATTGGATATATATGGGCCTGTCCAGCCCCAATTCGTGACGGAACAGCGCTTTTTCCTCAGGCCCTGCTTCCGGAGGCAAAAGAAGGTCAGTGGGATCACCGGTAAGGTGGATAATAATGAAGACAATAACGGTGATTCCAAGAATGACAATAAGGGACTGGAAAAATCTCTTTATAACATAGCGCTGCATAGATAAAGTGCCTAAAGTACTTAAAATGAACTAAAGTGCTCGGCCGCCTCGCAAGCCAGTCTGCCAGCCAAGCCAACCTAACATTCACTTGAGCCAAAGCTGATGGCGAATGAGCGGGGCAAGAGCTTTGCGGGCAGACACAAAGTTAGGGGCGGAAGCATTTAATAAAATATATCGGAATTTCCACAACTTACTGGGCAGTATTTTTAATGGAACATGGTTCATATATACCAGATGGAATAATGGAATATTGGAATGTTGATTTGACTAAAGAAGTTGCTTATTTATTAATGCGCATAAGGGGCATTAACCTCCTTGTCAAGGAAAATTTTTCAATCGATCAATTTTCTGTAAGGTTGTTTACACACTATTCCATCACTCCAGTATTCCAATTCTCCAATTGTGAGCGAAGCAAACTAAGTTCTATCTAAACGCACAGATCAAAAAAACTGTGCCGCAGTTATCAAGAACTGCGGCACAATCTTGAGGCTGTGTGTTACCTGGAAAGCTTAAGCACATCACAATCCATCCGCTCGCTTCCCGCACTTTGCTTGAAGTTTGCGACTGTATCCCGCACGCCGTAATTATCCATCTGCTGATAGAGAAATATCCACGGAGCTTCATCTTTAATTAACTTGAGGATCTCACTGTATTGAGCCTTCCTCTTCTCAGGATCCATCTGATATCTAGCACTCAGCATCATCTTGTCTAATGTTGGGTTTACATAATTAGAATATTTGCTCTTGGAGAAGAACAGAGGCAAAAGAGTTCCGTCGGCATCTGACATAGTATTTCCCCAGCCAAGCAAATACAGTGGTTCCACCCTGTGGGCCTTTCTTACCTGCTCATATTTGCCCCATTCATATACCTTGAGCCTTGCCTTTATTCCTACCTTGGCGAGCATACCTGAAATGGCCTCAGCGATCTGCTTATCCATCAGATATCTGCCGCTCCCGGTTGCAAATTCCGTCTCAAATCCATTTGGGTACCCGGCCTCTTTAAGTATTTTTTTGGCCTTCTCAGGATCATAGGGGTAGGGTTTAATGCTAGGATCATATCCAAACGCGAGCGGGATCAGAGGCGTTGCTAATTGCTCCCCGCTTCCCATGAGGACGTACTTAATCAAGCTCTGTTTATCCACTGCATAGTTTATGGCTTGACGAACCTCCTTTTTCATTAAAGGCCCGGCCTTTTCTGGTTTGGTGAGGTTGAAACCGATAAAGATCACCCTTCCGCTGGGGCCTGATATAACATCTATATTGGGGTCTTTCTTTAATTTGGGAATCATAAAGGGTGGCACG
>QMLZ01000175.1 GCA_003646995.1 Deltaproteobacteria bacterium
AATCTCTCCCACTAACCACTTGGCCTCGCCATGAATACGGAAACAGTACTTGTACTTATCATAATTTTTCGCCACCATTGCTGAGTACTTTGGGCTCAAAACCCCTGTGGAAACAATGCAGATCTTCTTGTATTTGGACAAAAGAGACATGGGAGCCAGGGCTGCCTCTGATCTCACAGGCCCTCCGAGAAGAAAATCTGCCCCTTTTTCCAGTATCAATTTTTCCACCACCAAAAGCGCCTCGCTCACTGGTACTCCGGGCTCAAGGTCCCTTGTGTCCATCAACTCAACCTTAAAAGGACGTTTCACGCCTCCCACCTTAACCCCACCAGCAGCATTGATCTCCTCCACAGCTAGCCGAATACCACGTTCTGCATCCCAGCCGTAGAGAAATGCCGTTGAAAGAGGACACCCTAGTACAATCGGCTTTTCTGCCCTTGCCTGAGTCGGCATGAGACAAAAAAGCGCGGCCACGGTTATTGCCACAACAATAGCCATTAATTGCCTCGCCCTTGCCATTGGAAACCTCCTTTTTTTAAAGTTTTGGATTAAAGTACCATGCGGACTGCCCGGCCCCTCTCGGTGGGAAGCGAAACGCTCATCATTTCACTTCCATCAAAAGCCATGCCAATGATAAAAGCGTTTTCTTATTTGATAATATGTTGATATTACAACAAAAATTATCCTGCCTATCGGGAAAAACAGATTACCGGTAGAACATTCTTTTCAGGTAATGGAAAAATTCTTTCGGTTCTGGCAGCACCTTGGAAAAATACCATTTATGGCTCCAGCCCGTATATTCTGATTTTCCTTCGAAGTGTTGGAAGGGAGATACCCAGCCTTTTCGCTGCTTCGGTCCTGTTCCATCGCACCTCGGACAGCACTGCGGCTATGTGTTCTTTTTCGATGGTCTTCAAGGAGTCATTATCCTGTTGTGCCTTGGGATATGTGTCTCGCCGATTCAAAATCCTTTTGATGTCCTCCAAAAGTATCACATTCCCCCTAGCCCTTACAATCCCCTCAACCAAAACATTCTCCAGTTCCCTGACATTTCCCGGCCAAGAATAGGCTTGCAAAACCTCCATTGCCCCCGGTTGCAGCCCATAAACCGATGTACCTAGATCCTTGTTAATCCGGTTGAGAAAATGGCTCACTAGGGCGGGGATGTCTTCCTTTCTATCCCTCAACGGTGGCACCCTTATACTTACCACTTTTAATCGGTAATAGAGATCTTCCCTAAACAGACCATCGCCGACCATTTCATCTAGTTCCCTGTGGGTGGCAGCGATTATGCGGCACCCTGACCTCAGGGTGTTTTGTCCCCCGACCCTTGTATATTCCCGTCTTTGGAGAAACCCTAAAAGCTTTTTTTGGACTCCCAAGGGTAATTCGCCAACTTCGTCTAGGAACAGGGTCCCGTTGCCTGCCAATTCTATCTTCCCCCTTTTTGCCGTAACGGCACCTGTGAACGCCCCTTTTTCGTGTCCAAAAAGTTCTGTTTCGAGCAGGGTCTCCACAGTGGCGGAGCAATCGAGGATAACGAAAGGCTCCCGGGCATTGGAGCTTTTGCGATGAATCACCCTTGCAATCAATTCTTTCCCAGTACCGGTCTCACCTTCAATGAGGACGCTTACCCTGTTTTGGCACAACAGCCCTATGGTCTTGAAAATTTCTCTCATTTTAGGGCTTCTGCCGACTATCGTGTCCTTCTCGGGGGCATGCGAAGAAAAGCCTGGCGTGGAGGCTTTTTGGTCTGCTTCGAGCACCTTCAGCGCTCGGCCTATCGCCTCTTCTATTTCTCCAATATCAAGAGGTTTATGAATATAGTCATAACCACCTCTTTTCATGGCCTCTATGGTGGTCTCCATATCTTGATAAGCAGTAATCATGATTACCTTGGCATCTCTGCGCCTTGCCCTTATCTCGCTCAACACGTCAAGGCCGTTGGCATCTGGAAGGCGTATATCGAGGATTACCACCTCGGGCACGTGCTGATCAAACATGGCAAGCCCCTGCGTAGCGGTGTCGGCCTTCAGCACTGTGTGCCCACTTTCGCCTAGGAACATGTCCAAAGTCTCCAATATGGACGCCTCGTCATCCACAACTAGTATCTTTGCCATCCTCTTTTCTCCAAAGGTAAGGTGATTCTGAAAATTGCTCCTTGGGGGTAATTCTTCTCAACATCAATATTTCCTTTATGGGCTTCTATAATCCTCCTTGCAATGCTTAGCCCAAGGCCCGTTCCCGTGCTTTTGGTGGTATAGAAAGGTTTGAAGATCTCCTGCAGTTGTTCCTTAGCAATGCCGGGGCCCTCATCCTCAACGCTTATCTCAATGGCAGATGCGCCCCCATCGTCAAGGAACCGGGTTCGAACAAATATCTCCCCCCGTTCCGGGGATGCCTCAATCGCATTTAAAACTAGGTTGATTAATACCTGAGAAATCTTCTCTCCGTCAACGTCGACCCTAGGTATGGAGGAATCAAGGGATTTGACCATCCGCAAACTCTTCTCCTTCCACTTGGCCTCTAGCAAATCAAGGCACCCTTCTACTACTTGATTAAGATCGTAATCCCGCCGGCGAATTTGCACAGGCTTGGCAAAATCCAATAGCTCCTTGAGGATCCTTTCGAGACGTTTCACCTCCCGAATGGATATCTCTATCCTCCTTCGGTCGTTGCCCTGTATTTGCAGGTTACGGCTCAGGATCTGCAAATTCATCTTTACTGCTGAAAGCGGATTTCGAATCTCGTGGGAAAGAGAGGCCGTAATTTGTCCAATATAGGTCATTCTTTCGGTCTCCCTCAGCCTTTCTTCCATTTCGACACGCCATGTTACATCTCTGCAAAGACCAATTACAGAGGGCCTATTCTTATAAATGGTGCTTTTTAAATTTATCTCTGTAGGCAGGCTTCTGCCATCCCTTGTGAGCCTGAGATAATAGAACGGCTGATCCTGGGAAGAGTTCTTCTCGTCAGAGGAAAGTATCTCCCGGAGCTTCTCTCTGTCTTCGGGGTCGACAAGATGTGAAAACTGCTTGCCCATGACATCTTCCATTGAGTACCCGTGCATCTGGCAAAAGGCCTTGTTGGAAAATACGATCACATTATTTCTCAATACTACGTAGCCTTCGCTAATCTCCTCCACCAGCCTTCTATACTGGAGCTCTGATTCCAGCATTTCTTGCGTGCGCTGCCTCACTTTTTTTTCCAGGTCTCTGCTATACTGCATTATTGACCGCTCATGCATGGCCTGAAACCAGTCACTAAACTGGTGAATAGTGTATGCTAGGCAACTATTTATTTTGATAACATTTTCTTGAAACGCCAAAGGATCTGCCTTTGAACCCAAGATAGGAATGATCACCTTTCTAAACAGTTCAAAGGCCTTTTGGACATCTGATAAGGCAAAACCCGCCTCAAGACGCATCTTCGTAATCTTTCGTATAAATTCATTGATAGGCGTGAGATCATCTGCAAGCAAGAAGGCGCAATTAGCCTCATAGGCTTCGGTGACCGTTTCAACCAGCTCCTGCTTTGGTCTTTCCGAGTACCTTGTGCTTACTTCGCTATGAAGACGATCAACCCATTCGTCTATTATTCTCCTCCGATGCGATGCAAGGAATTCGGCGAGTGAAAATGTCATACTACTTGGGACAGAGTGTATTGGGTTAATGTTTAAATCAAAGCGGGACAATAGGTAAAATTAGAAACTACGGGGAGCCAAAAACCCTGTCAAGTCAAAAGCGCAATGTAGGGCCAAGTGATTGACTTCCGGGAACCAGTAGTTATTATTTCAAAAACAGTGGAATAATAGTTCATCTTTTTTGTCCTCCGACCGAATTCTTCTATTGGCTGCATGGCATAGCAAAGGGGATCGTTGCATACAATGGCTGGAAAAGACTACTACAAGATTCTCGGGGTCTCAAAGAACGCATCTGCTGAAGAGATCAAAAAGGCCTATCGAAAGCTAGCACTTAAGTACCATCCGGACAGAAATAAGGGGAACAAGGAAGCCGAGGCCAAGTTCAAAGAAATCAATGAGGCCTATGCCGTGCTGAGCGACCCGGAAAAAAGAAAGCAATACGACGCGTTTGGTGCAGAAGGATTCCATAGCAGGTTTTCGCAGGAAGATATATTTCGAGGGTTTGATTTTAACAGTATTTTCAGAGAATTCGGATTTGGTGGAGGACGTGCTCAAAGTATCTTCAGCGAGATCTTTGGCGGCGGCATGGGTGGTAGGCGCCACGAGTTCTATTATGATGAAAGCCCATTTGACGCACCATTTGGCGGATTCCACAAGAGGGGTCGTGGGATAAGGGGCCAGGACCTGGTCTATGAACTCACCATGACCTTGGACGAGGTGGCAAAAACCACCACGAAGACCATCAGTTACAGCATAAATGGTCATACTGAAACCGTATCGGTTAAAGTACCTGCCGGGATTGCCAGCGGTCAAAAATTAAGATTGCCAGGCAAGGGACGGCCGGGTATTAATGGTGGGCCGCCCGGTGATTTGTATATCCAAATCAAGATCCTTGATCATCCCGTATTCAAGAGAGAAGGAGACGACTTGTATATCAAGAAATCCATCAGATTTTCCCAAGCCGTCTTGGGCACTGAGATTGAAGTACCGACTATCAACGGCAAAACCCTCAAGCTCAAGATACCCCCTGGAACACAGGGAAATGCCAAGTTTCGCCTACCTGGATACGGGCTCCCACATATGAAGGAAAGTGGACGTGGAGACGCATTCGTGGAGGTAAAAATAGAGGTTCCCAGGAAGCTCACAAAGAAACAGCAGGAGCTCATCCACCAGCTTTCCGAAGCAGGTCTTTAACCATATCCCTTTGAGAGGCTGCTCAAGCGATGAAGGCTCTTTGTGTCTTTTCAGGTGGGCTGGACAGCATACTTTCCGCTAAAATCATCCAAGCCCAGGGCATAGAGGTTCTGGGCGTGTTCTTCAGCACACCTTTTTTTGGCCCTGCCAGGGCAAAGAGATCCGCCAAGTCCATCGGCCTGCCGTTGAAAGTGGTTGATATTACCGAGCCCCACCTTGAAATGCTCAGGTCTCCCAAACATGGAATGGGCAAGCACATGAACCCATGTATAGACTGCCATGCGCTCATGTGCAAGGTAGCTGGGCAACTCATGGACAAGGAAGGTGCCAGCTTTGTTATTACCGGTGAAGTGTTGGGGCAGAGGCCCATGTCCCAAAACAAGCAAAGCCTTATGCTGGTGGCCAAAGACAGCGGTCTTGACAGGCTTCTTTTAAGGCCTCTATCAGCTAAGCATTTACCAATAACCATACCCGAGGAAGAGGGATGGGTAGACCGGGAGCTGCTCCTGGACTTTAAGGGTCGATCAAGGAAACCCCAAATGGAACTAGCCGAAAAGCTAGGGATAAGGGATTATCCCTCCCCTGCTGGTGGCTGTTTGTTGACAGAGGAGGTATTTGCCCGCAGATTAAAGGATTTGATTTCCCAAGATCAGTTGCTGACAAAGAAAAGAATCGAAATGCTGAAACTGGGTCGTCATTTCCGTTTTGGCCCCAAAACGAGAGCAGTGGTGGGCAGGAACGAGAGAGAAAACCAGATCTTAAAGACCTTAATGGACAAAGAAGATGTGCTCTTGCAGTGCCAGTCAATTCCAGGACCGGTGGTGGTAGTATGGGGAGAATACGATGCAAACCTGCTTAAGACAACAGCGGAACTAACCGCTGCCTATAGCGATTCCCGTACTTCCGAACAGGTGGCTGTGAGGGCTGTGAGAAATACTGAAGAGATCGTCTTGTGGGTGAATACGCCGGATAAGACCACGTTTAAAAGATTTATGCTGTGACAGAAAGACAACAGATGGAATGCTTCTCAGGAAATTCGCAGCAGCCTTTTGAAAAAAGACCTCTTTCTAATCTCCTCTAATTTTTTTAAATTTTCATCCAAGATTTTTTGCTGTGTACCTATTTCAAACTCCAGCTTCTCTTTTTTCTGCTTCAAGCTGTGCTCCCTGAGTTTAAGCTCCATCAACTTTATCTTCTCTTCCCTGCCCAGCTCTTCATCCCTGCTGGCCAGAATTTCTGCCCTGTATCTGACCTCCGCTATGTCTTTTTCGATCTTGGCCAGCAAGTCCTGCTTCTTTTCTATGATTTCCTTGACCTGAGTGGAATTGCCAAGAATCTCTTCCTCTGTTTCCATGGTCGCAAACAATATTAACAAGGCAATAAAGCATGCGCCCGCAACACAAAGAAGTATCCTGGTAAGGTATTTGTACGTAGTAAAAAGCGTGTGGGCGAAGAATTTCAACTTATCGTATGCCTGAAGCAGGAGATCCCTTTTTCGGTATTTATCAGTCTTGCCCTGGAC